>JALTVH010000132.1 GCA_027049085.1 Aquificaceae bacterium
CCCTCACAGTATCAACAACCCACAGGAGGTCCGGTGGCTTGGTCATCCCCCTGATTCCGCCGTAGAGCTTGCGGAGCTTCTCCATCTGGCGTCTGAGCCGTCTCACCTCCTTCTTGGGAAGGAGCTCAAAGACGCCGTCGGCCTCCTTCTGTTCAAGAGTTTCAAGCTTCTGAAGGCTCGCTTTAACAGTCTGGAAGTTGGTCAGCAGTCCGCCAACCCACCTCTCATTCACGTAGTAGGCACCGCACCGCTCTGCCTCTTCCCTGATTATCTCCCTTGCCTGCTTCTTGGTCCCCACAAAGAGCACCTCGGCACCCTGAGCGACCATATCGGAAACAAAGTTGTAGGCTTCCTCAAGGAGCACCAGAGTTCTGTTGAGGTCAATGATGTGGATCCCGTTTCTGACACCGTAAAGGTAAGGTGCCATCTTGGGATTCCAGCGAGCCTTGGAGTGACCGAAGTGAACCCCCGCTTCCAGGAGTTCCTTCATGGAAATTACAGCCATTCTCTACCTCCTTGGGTTTTGCCACCCTTTCCCCTTAAACCCTTTCGGGCAACCCAAGAGGGAAAGGTGCGTCTTCCAAAAACAGGATAATATATTAACACACATGAAGCTCGGGATAATTGGCTACGGGAATATGGGGAGCGCCTTTGCAAGGGCTCTCCGTAAAAGTGCCCATATAACTGTCTATGACATCTCGGAGGATAAAAGGGAGAGAGCTAAAAAGGACCGCTTCGCGCTGGCAAGTGACCCTTATTTTTTAATTAAGGAGTGCGATTACCTCCTGCTGGCGGTCAAACCAAAGGACATCGGTAACCTCCTATCCCACATCAGGGACCAGATTGAAGACAGAGTTCTTATCAGCATCGCCGCAGGCGTTGAGATAGCCTACCTCAAGGAGGTTGCGGGTGGACACCAGAAGGTGGTCAGGATGATGCCAAACATCAACGTTGAGGTTTCAAGGGGAGCCATCGCTGTTTGCTACGCCGAAGGCGTCTCTGAAGAAGAAAGAGAAAAGATAAGGGAAACCTTTTCTGTGTGCGGGAATCTGTATGAGATTCCTGAAAGCCTCTTTGACAGCTTCACAGCCCTTGCGGGGAGCGGTCCAGCCTTTGTCTTTGCCTTTATTGATGCCCTTGCCATGGCTGGTGTGAAGGAGGGCTTTCCCTACGAGACTGCTCTGAGAGTGGTTCTTGATACCATTGAGGGTAGCGCACTGATGGTGAAAGAGAGTGGCAAGAGTCCTGATGTGTTAATTAAGAGGGTGGCTTCCCCCGGCGGAACCACCATTGAGGGCCTTGCCTACCTTGAGAGAAAGGGATTTCGGGGAACGGTTATAAAATGCGTGGAGAAAACCTCAGAGAAGGCAAAGAGGCTAAAGAGCTGAGCTACTCCTTCAGGCTCGGCAACAAGCTTGTCAAGATTGAAAGAAACTGGCGCAGTCACCCAAAGCTGTACATTCCCATCCAGAAACACACCAACAGGGTGATTCTCCTCTCAACCTTTCCCGCCCCGCCGGTGATAGCGGATGCGGTGATCACAAACCTCAGAGGCGTGACGGTAGGTGTCAAAACAGCAGACTGCGTTCCCGTTGTTCTACTGGGAGAGGAATACGTGGCGGTCATTCACGTGGGATGGAAGGGTCTTGCAAGCGGAATAATTGAGAAGACCGTCAGCAGGTTCGCCCAGCTCCAGGACCTTAAAAAGACCTTTGCTTTTCTGGGACCCTCCGCCAAAGCCTGCTGTTACGAGGTGGGGGAAGAGTTCAAAAACCTATTTCCCGGAAAATTGATTGAGAGGGAGGGAAAGCTTTACATGGATCTCCAGAACGTTGTTAACGAGGAGCTTAAACATCTTGGAGTTCCGAGCACCGGTCTTTATGAAAGGTGCACGATCTGCAGTAATGACCTTCCTTCTTACAGAAGGGACAGAACCGAAGAGAGACTTCTGACAAGCGTGACTATACTGTAATCCTGACGCTGTCCTCCTCAACGGTAGGATCAGGCACCTTCCCGGTGAGCATATCAAGGAGCTCCTCAACGGAGATCATTCCCTGCTTCTTTAGCCTGTGGCCGTTGGCACCGCTTATGAAGATACCCTCCTCGTAGTTGCCGAGCCACGCAGCACCCAGCCTGTCAGCTATGCAGAAGCCCACCTTTTTAGCCTCTTCCCCCTTGTTGCAGGGGGTCACGCAGTGGGAAACACAGCCCTTCCAGCCGTTAACACCCGCAAGGAGCCTTTCAATAAAGGGAGTTTTGATAACTCTCAGGGGATAGCCAACGGGGGATTTGAGGAGAATTATGTCCTCTTCTTCTGCACTCAGCACCGTCTCTTTATAAATCAGTGGTGCATCACACTCGTGGGTAGCCAAGAACCTCGTTGCCATCTGGACGCCCGCTGCACCATGCTCAATATACCACCTGATGTCGTGGTAGCTCCACACACCGCCAGCCACAATTACGGGTATGTCCCCCCACCTCTTTGCTTCCTCAAGCACCTCGGGGAACAGGCTCTCAAGCTGGTACTCAGGTTTAAAACAGTCCTCATATTTAAAGCCCTGATGACCACCGGACTTGGGACCCTCAAGGACCACCGCATCGGGTAGCCTTCCGTACCTTTTCTCCCACGTCCTGCAGATGAGGTTGAGCGCCCTTGCCGAAGAAACGATCGGGACAAGGGCAACCTCCGCCCCATCAACGTACTGGGGGAGTTTCATTGGAAGACCTGCCCCTGATATAATCAGGTCCGCACCTGCCTCAACCGCATCTCTCGCAACCCTTCCGTAATCGGTTATGGCACAGAGAATATTGACGCCAATGGCGCCCCTTCCGCCCGCTATCTCCTTTGCGTCCTGAATAATTCTTTTCAGGGCCTCCGGACTGTGGGTATTCTCTGACCCGATGGGCCTTCCGAACTTGTCCCTCTTAACGAGATCCGGGTGCCTGTATCCCGTCCCAACTGCTGAAACAACGCCGATGGCACCATAGCGCGCAACAGCCCCTGCAAGGTTTTCCCAGGAGATGCCAACGCCCATGCCCCCCTGAATGATGGGAACATCCACCTCAATATGTCTGATTCTTAGTTTGGGAAGTGTCATGATAAGCTCCTTTTAAGCACAAGTTTTATTAATTTTAAATCCCATGAGTCCATCTTCAAGCCAAACCGTCTTTCTTGCCCTCGGAAGCAACCTCGGTGACAGACTCTCCGCTATACTCAATGCCCTTGACTTGCTCGGCAAACACCTGCAGATCACAGCTATCTCATCCATTTATGAAAGCCCTCCCTGGGGGTACACCGACCAGCCTGCCTTCCTCAACTGCGTCCTCAAAGCCCGCACCAACCTCAATCCCCGATCTCTCCTTGAGCTTGCCAAGAGTACGGAAAAAGCTCTTGGAAGAAAGCCAAGGCCCCGCTGGCACGAGAGGGAGATAGATATTGACATCCTCCTCTACGGCGACCTCGTTGTCAGGGAACCTGACCTCACCATTCCCCACGCCCACCTCCACGAAAGAGACTTTTTCCTCATTCCCTTAATTGATCTTGATGAAAGCCTCACAGACCCCCTTACGGGGGTGAAGCTTAAAGAATACGCAGAAAGGCTGGAAACCAACCTTAAACCCTATGCCTGCGTCCTTCAAGCCAGTGGAAAGGCTGTCAGTGGGCGCCCTCACGGGACTTGACGTACTTTTCCCAGTTCTCCGGATTGAAGGGAGAAACGCTCCTGAGCCAGTTGATGATCTTGGGGAATTCCCTTGCAACATACTCAACGTCCTCATCGGTGTTTTCCCTCCCAAAGCTGAAGACCAGAGACCCGTTAGAGACTTCCTTGGGAACACCGATCGCAAATAGGACGTGAGACTGCTTGAGCGCAAGGGACACACAGGCTGAACCCGAGGCGGTCTCAATCCCCATCAGGTCACACCGCAGGAGCATTGCCTCCCCTTCAATGAAGTGCACTATGAGAGAAAGATGATGGGGAAGCCTCTGGGTGGGGTGTCCGGTAAACTCTATGTAATCAACGTTCTCCTCAATTGCCTTCTTTAGTTTTTCCCTGTAACCAGAGAGCCTGTTCATCCTGTCCTCAAGCTCTTTCAGGGTAAGCTCCACCGCAGCACCAAAGCCAACTATCCCCGGGACGTTCTCGGTCCCCGCTCTGACGCCCCTTTCCTGAGTTCCTCCCTCAATGAGGGGACGCACCTTAACGCCCTTTCTAGTCCACAGTGCGCCAACACCTTTTGGACCGTACATCAGGTGAGCAGTAAAAGATGCAGCATCAACGCCCCA
>JALTVH010000133.1 GCA_027049085.1 Aquificaceae bacterium
TTGGAAAGTATCTGATGCATGAAGTCATAAAGGACCTCAGCCATAAGGCTGAGGTGTTTCTCCTTGATGTTAGGAAATCAAACCTCCCCGCCATAAGGCTCTACAGGTCTCTCGGCTTTTCTGTTGTTAAGGAGAGGCCAAAGTTTTACTCAGACGGTGAGAACGCCCTGTTGATGGAACTGAGGTCTGATAAAATCCATTCAGATGGAGATAAGAGGAAAGCCCCTCAGGCCTTTAATTGATCCCCAGAGCATTCAGAAAAGGGTCCATAAGCTCGCAGGGGAAATTTTGGATGCCTTCGGAAATACTGAGGAACTCTACGTGGTTGGGATTCTGAAAGGAGCCTTCATATTTACCGCGGACCTTGTCAGGGCAATGAATATCCCTGTAGTAGTTGATTTTCTTCAGGTTTCAAGTTACGGGCAATCTATGGAGTCCTCTGGAAAGATAAGGATTATGAAGGATATAGAAATTGATATTGCGGGTAAGAAGGTCCTCCTGATTGATGACATCCTTGATACAGGTCTTACCATCAGTGAGATTTACAGATTCTTGAAGAGCAAGGGTCCTTCAGAGCTGAAGAGTTGTGTTTTTATAGAGAAAGAGGGAAGAAGGAAAACAGACTTTGAGGCAGATTTCGTTGGCTTTAAAACACTCAATTACTTCCTGGTGGGTTACGGGCTTGACTGGGGAGAACTGGGAAGGAATCTTCCAGGAATTTACGCTGTGGAGGGATCATGAAGGCTATGATTCTTAAAGGTTTTGGAGGAACGGAAAACCTTGTCTATACCGAGGATTTCCCCGATCCCAAGGCAGGACCGGGGGAAGTGGTGGTCAGAGTCAGGGCTGTTGCCCTGAACCACCTTGATATATGGGTTAGAATGGGTGCCCTTGCTGTGAAGCCCGACCTGCCACACATCCTCGGGTCTGATGTGAGCGGGGTAGTTGAGGAAACGGGTCCTGGAGTAACGGGCTTTTCAAAGGGAGATGAAGTTGTGGTGTCTCCCGGTCTTTCTTGCGGGGTATGCGAGGAGTGCCTTAAGGGTAAGGACAATCACTGCAGGCATTACGATATACTCGGGCTTAAAAGCAAGGGAGGTTATGCCGAGTTTGTAAAGGTCCCTTCAAGAAACCTTATCAGGAAACCTGAAAATCTTTCCCATGAGGAGTCAGCAAGCTATCCTCTGACATTTTTGACCGTATGGAATGCTCTCGTCAATAAAGGAAAGATTTCGCCGGGCGACAGGGTTCTTATATGGGCAGGATCCTCAGGTGTAGGGGTTGCGGGAATTCAAATCGCAAAGCTATTTTCATGCTTTGTAATCGCTACAGCCGGGGATGAAGAGAAAGCCCAGAGGTGCGAAGATCTTGGTGCGGATATGGTCATAAATCATTACAGGGAAGATGTGGTTGCGAAGGTTCGTGAGAGGTTTCCGGATGGAATTGACGTTGTCATGGACCATGTTGGTTCAAAGACCTTTGAGAGGAGCATCCACTGCCTTAAAAAGGGGGGAAGGCTTGTCTTCTTTGGAACAACAACAGGATCAGACTTCAACATTGATATTCGCTACCTCTTCGTGAGGGAGATCTCCCTGAGAGGTGTTTACATGGGTCCTTCGGGCGACCTGCACAGAATAACGAGGTTAATGGAGGAGAACAAACTCAGGCCCGTTGTGGACAGAGTATTCCCCCTCAAGTTTGCTGGAGAAGCCCACACCTATCTTGAAGAGTCAAAACACTTTGGCAAAGTGGTGCTGATCGTTGAGTGATCAGCCCATTGCGCTTTCAAGAGCTGTCAGGGCGATAGAAACCCTGTTTTCCATCTTTTCCTTCTCTTTCTCCTCGCTGAAGTTGGCGAGGATCTCCTCTGCTGAAGGAGGCTCACCCTTTTTCTTGATCAGCTCACACATGTAATCGGTTACCGCAAGGAGCTTTTTACATCTCTTTGTTGCCTTGAACTTGCAGTCAACTATCTTTCCGCCCTCTTTTTTGAGGAAGATCGTTACGCTGTGACAACCCTGGGTGCACTTACCAGCAGACTCGTACCCTGCGGGCTCCTCCTCCACTATGTTTTTAAGCCCCTGCTCAACGTACTCCGCAACTTTCATGGTGAATATTATAAAATGAATGCCATGTTTGAAGGCTCAATAGTAGCTCTTATAACACCTTTCAAAGAAGGAGAGGTTGATTACGAATCTCTTGGAAAGCTGATAGACTTCCACGTTGACAACGGGACAGATGCTATCCTTGTCTGCGGGACTACAGGCGAGTCACCCACCCTCACCTTTGAAGAGCATGACAGCGTCGTGGAATTTGCTGTAAAGCACGCAAAGGGAAGGATAAAGGTTATAGCGGGAACAGGCGCCAACGCCACCCATGAGGCGGTTCATCTGACAGCTCATGCAAAGGAAGTAGGTGCAGACGGTGCTTTGCTCGTCGTTCCATACTACAACAAGCCAACACAGGAAGGCCTCTTTCAACATTTTTCAACCATAGCAAGGGAAGTTGACATCCCGATCATCATCTACAACATCCCCTCAAGAACAGGCGTTGAGATTTCAGTTGATACAATGTACAGACTCGTTTCCGAAAATCCCAACATCGTTGGTTCCAAGGAATCTGTGGGTAATATGGACAGGATCTCAGAGCTTGTAAGGAGGCTCGGTGACGGATTCTCTGTACTTTCGGGAGACGATAGCCTCACCCTTCCTATGATGGCGATTGGTGCTAAAGGCGTTATATCCGTTGCAAACAACATCATGCCAAGGGAGATCAAGGATCTGACCTCAAGCGCTCTTGAAGGAAACTTCAAAAAGGCAAGGAAGATACACCTTGATCTCCTTCCCCTCTTTAAAGCCCTGTTCATTGAGACGAACCCGATCCCTGTAAAGACCGCCTGCTGGATGCTGGGCATGTGTGAAAAGGAATTCAGGCTCCCCCTCTGCCCGATGAAGAAAGAAAATGAAGAGAAACTCAGAGAAGTTCTTAAGAACTACAATCTCCCTCTTGTCAACTGATGGGTCAGGAAGAAACGCCCTTCAGAGAAGGGGAGATCATTCTCGGATATTACAGGGTTCTTGGGATAATCGGCAGGGGTGACTTTGGAATAGTATACAAAGTGAGGGGAGAAAAGGGCAGGTACAGAGGAAAGATCCTTGCACTGAAGGTTGCTTCCAATCCCTATGCAATAGAATACCTGTGGAAGGAGGCTCAGACGCTCATATTAATAAACCACCCCAATATAATTTCCCTTCAAAGCTATCTGTACAAGAAGGATAAAAAGGAGTTGTACGTCCTGTACGAATTGATGGATGTGGGCGACCTGAAAGAATATGTGAAAGAAAAGGGAACTCTTTCAGAGGAAGATGCCCTTAAGGTTCTGTGGCACATCACCAATGGACTTGAGTTTCTTCATTCAAGGGGATACATTCACTGCGATATAAAACCGGAAAACATCTTTGGCAAGAGGATCCTGAACAGTATTGTCTGGAAGCTCGGCGACTTCGGATTGATGAAAATCCGAGGGTCAGTTTCGGTAATTGACGTTAAAGGAACCATTGGCTATATCGCACCGGAAGTCTTCAGGGGAGAACTGCACAGGTCAAGCGATATATATTCACTGGGCTGTCTTCTACACTTCCTCCTTACGGGAAGGGATCCCTTCCACAGCAACGATCTTAAAGAAAAGCTTAGGAGGAATAAGATGGGGGAGTACAGACTGGAGGTCACGGCATCCCGGGAAGTTCAGGAACTCCTCAGGAAGCTCCTGGAAAAAAACTATACTCAAAGGTTCAGAACAGCGGGAGAGTTGAAGGAATACCTGATAAAGAGGGGTTTGAGTTGAGGGCGGTTTTCAGAGAACATTACAAAAACCGGGAAACCTTTGCAGACAGAATTTATCTTGGTGAAAGGACCTTTGCTGTTGCTGATGGAATGGGTATGGGGAAGGGACCCATACTTGCTGCAGAAACAGCCATAGCTGTTATCAGAGATCGGGAACCCTTTGCCTCATATCTTGAAATGGAAAGGGCTTTGAGCACAGCCAATAAGGAAGTTATGGAAAAAACTGCTCAGCTCGGAGACAGAGAAGTATCGGGAACAACGCTCAGTGTAATATCTTTCCTTGACGATGGGTACGTCCTCGGTCACATAGGCGACTCAAGGATTTACAGATTTTCAGAGGGGGAGGTCCGCCTGCTGACCGAGGATCACGTAACGGTTGTTAACGGGAAGAAGCTTGTCTCCGTTCTGGGAATAGAGTGGAAACCCCGGTTTCAGATCACAGAGGGGACTTATTCAAAGGGAGACATCTTTGTGGTGATGTCCGATGGCTTCGTGGATGCAGTGCATGACGGTTTATTAGAAGAGAGTTTTGATCATGACCCTGATGCTTTTTCCGATTACCTCTATGAAGCATTTTTGAAATCTGGTTCAGATCACGATATGTCCTTCATTATAATCGCAACCGGTTGAAGATCATATAATTGAAAGGGAAATGTTTGAGGTAACCTATATCAGCGCTCTCCTTGCAGGGTTCCTTGGATTCCTTTCACCCTGTGTACTTCCCATAATTCCAGCCTACCTTTCTTACGTCTCAGGCGTTAGCATTGAAGAGATCCAGAAAGAGAAAAAGCTTTTCAACAAGAAGGTTTTCATTGCATCACTGTTTTTCGTACTTGGTTTTACCATAGTCTTCACTTCCCTGGGGGCAGGTGCATCCTTCGTTGGTCAATTCTTTAGAGCCTATCAGGTTGAAATTGCCAAGATAGGTGGGGGACTTGTCATATTCTTTGGCCTCCACTTTGCAGGTGCTTTCCTCAGGGAGAACTTTCTTAAGGAGCTGATAGCGGTTGAGGCATTCCTCGGTGCCCTTTATCTGATAAAGGTAATAAACCTTGAGACCTTCACCTCCCTGACATCTGCAGTTCTCATTGTTCTTGGTCTGTACCTCCTCAGGTTCCATGAAGTTCTTTACAGACAGCTAAAAAAGGAAGCAAGATCAGGTGCTTCCTACCTTGGAGCACTTGTCATTGGGATCGTCTTTGCCTTTGGCTGGACCCCCTGTATAGGTCCAATTCTTGGTTCCATTCTTTTCATCGCATCCCAGCAGGAAACCGTTGCCCAGGGAGCGACCCTCCTGCTTACTTTTTCTCTCGGGCTTGGAATCCCCCTGATAATAGCAGGGCTTCTCTTTACGGCCTTCCTTTCCTTCGTGAGGAAATTCGGTAAGTTCTTCGGCGTCGTTGAGTTTGTGGGAGGCCTCTTGCTTATTATCCTTGGTCTCTTGCTTGTTCTTGATAAGCTCAGCTGGTTTGCAAGCCTCGGTGTTGGTATATGAAAGTCGCTGTAGTTGACTACGGCATGGGGAATCTTAGAAGCGTAGCCAAAGCCCTTGAAGTTGTGGGCTTCCCTGAGGTATCGGTAACCTCTTCAAAGGAAGATATCCTTTCAAGCGATGCTGTCGTTTTTCCCGGTCAGGGAGCTTTCAGGAAAGCAATGGAGAACCTTAAAAGCCTTGGGCTCATTGAGGTCCTGAAAGAAGTCATCCTTTCTCAGAAACCCTTTTTTGGTATATGCCTCGGGCTACAGCTCCTTTTTGAACGGAGCCATGAACACGGCATCACCTCTGGTCTCGGAATACTGCCCGGAGAGGTCAGACTCTTACCCACAAGCGTTAAGCTCCCCCACATAGGCTGGAATCAGGTGAGAATTTCCAGAGATTCCAGTCTCTTTAGAGGAATTGAAGATGGAGAATACTTTTACTTTGTACACTCCTACCGCGTGGTTCCCCAAGATGAAAGGGTCATAGCGTCAGTGACGGATTATGGCACAGACTTCGTTTCAGCAATTGAAAGGGAAAACCTCTGGGCGGTACAGTTTCACCCTGAAAAGAGCCAGAAAAAGGGACTTGCGATCCTGAAAAACTTTCTTGAGTTTGTTAAGGCCCGCTAATACCCTCAGAAAGCAACACCAACGTTCAGGAATGGGCTTGAAACCTGAACGTTAAGATTGGTATCAAAGGCATCTTTGAGCTCAAGTTTTTCAACTCTGTAGCCAAGTCCTGCATAAAACCTCGCCAGGCCCGGAAGGGAGAAGGGACTTATCCTAAGTTCACCCGTTAAGTCGTAGTAGCTTGAGTTCTGGTAGGAGATTCCCCTAACCTCAGCAAGGACAGATACCATCCCAAAATTGAGGGCACCTCCAAGATATACCATGGGTATAACCACATTCCCCTGAGCCGATTCAGTTTTTGTCTGGGTGACGCTACCGATGGTTGTCTTACCCGTTACAGAACCATCGAAGTTTATGAATCTTGCATTCAGTCCAGCCTCAAGATCCAGTAAACCGCCGGTCAGGGTACCGAGAAAGGGAACATTAAGGATAAGGGCAAGATCATACCTGTCCATCTTTAGCCTTGTATCTATTGTCTGATTAGCATCAAAGGTGGTTCCACCGTAATTCAGAGTCGTCGTAATAGTGTTATTTCCCTTAAAGTTCATTGGCATGTACTGGGCGTAAAGGCCAAAAATACCAAGCTCTACCTTTGCTCTTGCAAAGGGCTGGGTGTTCCCTTTCAGACCAAGGTCATCTTTTAAGTCAAGTTTGTTGCCTGAGCCAGCAGGATACTCAACCTGTCCAGAGGGCTGATGATTCATTGCCCCTACATTAAGGTCTACGTTGATGAGCGGGATAGAAAAGGTTGTTCCGGCAAGCAGAGGGATCAGCGATATTATATGCTTCTTCATTATCTACCTCCTGCAAAGTTTCTGGGGCAGGGGCAGATGCCCCTCACTGCCCCTTGAATTCCTTGTCTATTTCTTTATCGAGCTCCTGATAGGCTTTTTTAGCCTGATAAAGCTGCCAGAGAGCCTGCTCATTTCTGAGACTTGTCTCTACCTGGGACTTTATGAATTCCTTGACCATTTTGGGGTCAACGCTGACAAGAACGTAAAGCTCATTGCAGGGTGACATCCAGATTTCTTTCTGTTTTGACCCTCTGATGGTCTGATAGGCAACCTGCTTGGAAACCTGAACGGACACCCTGTCAACAGTTTCCGCATCCCCCACACCGGTCACCTGCATGAAATTCTTGACCATGTTCTTGACTCTGAGCTCTATCATCCTTGCAAGCTCATCCCTTGCGTTTGCAAGGGCTTCGGTCCTTGTAAACTGCATACCGGCCTTACTCATCTTTGCAGAACCCACTGCAGCAAGCTTTAACCCGCTTGCGTCAGGGCTGAGAACCCAGGCAGGGGCACCTTGAAAGCAGGGGTTACCTTCAAAGCCTGTTTTGGCTTGTTTCTTCTCACCACAGGAAGTAACAAGCATTGCGCCTGCAATTCCAGCAACCGCAAATCCGAGGATTTTTCTCATCTTTCCACCCTCCTTTGACTTCTTATTATAGGACTCTGTCCAAACCATAGTCTGTGAAATTTTCACATAGCGGCAGTTTACCCTGCCCTTGCTCTGATCTTCAGCTTGCCATTTAGATAGTTCATAAGCTGAGTTGTTGGATTTACCCTGTAGTCCGGAGGTAGACTAAGGGTGCTCTTGAAGTCGCTGCCCGATATTCGGATAATCACCTCAAGACCATCGGGATCGTAAAACTTCTTGAGGATTTCCCTGAGTGCATCAAGCTTGTCATCCCTAACATCGTGGGGCTTGAGGTTCAGAGTCAGGTAACTGCTGGTCATCCTGACCGCGGCTTCAGGATCAAGGACTTCCCTCCCTACAAACTTGGTTCCCTCTGTCTCCACATCCTCATCCTTGATGCCCTTTACCACAACCACTCTGTCTGGCTTGATGAGATCACGGTATTCTTCATAGGCATCTGGAAAAACAACGGTTTCAATCATCCCGGATTTGTCAATGAGGTTAAAGATGGCCATGTAGCTTCCGTTCCTTGTCTTCTTAACCTTGAGGTCTGAAATAACACCTGCCAGGGTAACTTCCTGACCGTTGCTGTAATTTTCAAGATCCTCAATTGATTTAACCTTTCCTTTAAGGAGTTTTTCATACTTCTCTATCGGGTGACCTGAAATGTAGAAACCTATCACCTCCTTTTCCATCCTCAGAACATCGTTTATGTCAAACTTTTTCCTCTTTTCCTTTCCGTCACCTCCAAAGAGAGAGTTCTGGGAAAGAGAGGCAAGACTTTTTCCACCGGAGGCAACCTTTTCCATTAGAACATCCCGCGGACTTTCTGTGAAATCAAAGGCACCTGCCTTAATTAAGGCCTCTATCACTTTTTTATTGACCTTCCTGCCATCTACGCGGGCAACAAAATCCTGCAGACCTCTAAAAGAGGAACTGCTCCTTGCCCGTATGATTTCTCTTGCCGCCTCATCACCAACTCCCTTAATCCGGCCAATACCAAACCTTATTTCCCTCTCTCCCTCAATGGTGAAGCCAACGTCACTTTTATTGATATCCGGAGGTAGTATTCTGAAATCCATAAGCTGAGCGTCCTTAATGAGGTTTATGAACTTGTTGTCGTTCTTTTCGGTGGTCAGCTTTACTGCAAAGAATTCAGCAGGATAGTGAGCCTTGACGTAAGCTGTCCAGTAAGATATGTAACCGTAGGCAACAGAATGAGATTTGTTAAAGGAGTATGATGCAAAGTTCTCTATATCATCCCATAGCTTCTCAATCTTTTCTCTTGGAAATCCCCTCTCAACGCTCCCTTCGATAAACTTCTTTCTCATCGTCTCCATTAGATCTCTCTTCTTCTTGCCGATTGCCTTCCTCAGTGTATCTGCCTCACCGGGAGTGAATCCTGCAAGGACCTGTGACATCTTCATTACCTGTTCCTGATAAACGATCACGCCGTAGGTTTCTTTAAGGATTGGTTCAAGCTCTGGAAAGGGATAGGTAACGGGCTCTTTACCGTGCTTTCTGCTAATGTAAATGTCCACCAGCCCGCTCTTCAGTGGTCCCGGCCTGTAAAGGGCAAGCACCGCCACTATGTCCTCAAAGGAATCAGGAACGAGCCTCTTGAGGAGTTCCTTCATGCCCCTGCTCTCAAGCTGGAATATACCTGTGGTGTTTCCTTCCTGAAGTAGTTTGAAAACCTCCGGATCGTCCATGGGAAGGGAAAGGAAGTTAATGTCCTCACCTCTGCGTTCTTTTATCAGGTCCCTCATTGCCTTGAGCTCAGTGAGTGTTTTTAGTCCGAGGAAATCCATCTTGAGGAGGCCGAGCTCCTCAAGTTTGACCATATCAAACTGGGTTGCGACCGCACCTTCCCTGTCAAAGTAAAGAGGTACAAGTTCTCTCAGAGGTTTTGGTGCAATAACCACGCCTGCTGCATGGAGGGAGGTGTGTCTTGTCAGTCCTTCAAGTTTAAGGGCTATCTGAACGAGTCTGTCAAGCTCAGGATTTTCCCTGCATAGATTCCTGAACTTGGTTACATTGTCCTCAATGTCACCCCTGTGGTGGCCGTACTTTTCCTTGAGAACTTCAATGGGCGTTGAATACATCTCCTCAAGGGAAAGCCAGGTTCCCTGTATGTCTCCCTGGGGAATGAGCTTTGCCATCTGATCGGCGGTTGCGTAGGGAAGGCCCAGGGCTCTTGCAACGTCCCTGAGAGTTTGCTTTGCCTTCATAACGTTATAGGTGATTATCTGAGCTACGTTTTCAGAGCCGTAGCGGTCCTTCACATACTCTATTACCGAGTCCCTGCGGTCCATACAGAAATCAACATCTATATCGGGCATTGAAACCCTTTCGGGATTGAGAAACCTCTCAAAGAGGAGGTCATGCTTGATCGGATCAACATCGGTGATGCCAATGGCAAAGGCTACAAGAGATCCAGCAGCCGAGCCCCTTCCTGGACCGACGGGGATTTCCCTGTTTTTTGCCCAGTTTATGAAGTCCTGAACAATGAGGAAATATCCTGCAAAGCCCATTCGGTTAATAACGTCAAGCTCATATTCGAGTCTATTCCAGTATTCCCTCGTGTTCTTTGCCTGTCCTTGGGCTATTCGCCTCTTGAGACCCTCTACCGCAAGCCTTCTGAGGTGTTCTTCAAGACTCTCATCGGGGACTCTGTACTCGGGAAGCAGATAATCCCTTGATTCAAAGATTGAGAAAGAGTCCTGAGTTTTTTCCATAACCTCAAGGGTTGCTAGAAGAGCCCTTTCCCACCCATCAAATTTGCCTTCAAACTTATTCCACACCTCCTGGGCGCTTGCAAAGTGAAGGCCCTCATTGTGACACCTGAAGGAGCCCATTGAAAGTTCATGGAGGGTCTTCTTCATCTGGATTGCCATGAGAACGGTATGTGCCTCTCTGTCCTCAGGGTTTAGGTAATGGGAATCGTTGGTGGCAATTAGCTTAACGTCATACTTCCTTGCTATCTCAATGAGGTTTCTGTTGGCAACCTCCTGTTCTGCCAGGTCATTCGCCTGCACCTCAAGATAAAGGTCCTCACCGAAGATGTCCTTGAACTTCTTTACCCACTCCTTTGCCTTTTCCGTCTCATTAATTGATGCATAATATGTTGGAACACCTTTTAGGCAGGCGGTAAGAGCTATCAACCCCTGACCGTACTTTTCAAGGAGGTCATAATCAATTCTGGGCTTATAATAAAAGCCTTCTTCAAAGGCAAGAGTAGACAGCTTCATAAGGTTTGAAAGACCTTCATCATCCTTGGCTATAAGGATAAGGTGGTGATTGTACTTGTCTGTGATATTGTCTTCAGTTCCCTTTGTTTTACGGTCAAAGCGCGAACCTGTGGTAAAGTAAGCCTCCATACCGATTATCGGCTTTATGCCGGCTGACTTCATAGTCTTGTAAAAATGCAGTGAACCGAATAGGTTGCCGTGGTCGGAAATTCCAACAGCTCTGAATCCCAGATCTTTGGCCCTCCTGGCCAGATCCTCAACCTTTATTGCGCCGTCAAGGAGAGAATACTGGGTGTGGAGATGAAGGTGAACAAAGTCTCTTTTATTTGAATGTGACATTATTAACCTCCATTATTACCCTAAGGGCTTGCGTTTTCATGGGCATTTTTTAATGACATCACAATAACTTCCTGCACCCTGTTTTTATCCACTTCTCCCACAATGAATTTAAATCCACCGTACTCAAACTCATCACCTTTCTCGGGAACCTTTTCCAGATTTGCCATAACAAAACCACCTACAGTGTCATAATCATAGTCTTCAGGAAGGTCAAAACCTATTTCCCTTGCTACCTCTTCAATATCAGCGGAACCCTCTACTCTGTAAGCATCGCTTGCAAGCTTGACAACATCTTCTCCCTCTTCCTCCCATTCTTCAGGAACCTCACCAACAAGCCACCTGAGAACATCGTACATGGTAACAACCCCGGAGACAGCACCGTGCTCATCAACCACTATAGCCATCTGGGATCTTTTCTTCCTCAGCTCTTTGAGGAGACCCGAAACTGTGGTTACCTCCGGAACAAAGATGGCAGGCTTCTTGAACTCACCGAGCTCCCTGTCCCTGTTTCTTGAAACTGGGAGGATCTCCTTTACATAAACGATACCTGTAATTTCGTCAGGATTTTCTCTGAAAAGGGGTATCCTGCTGTGGCCGTGAATTTTGATCTCCTCAATAACCTCTCCGACCTTTGCGTTTTCGGGAAGGGCAAAAAGGTCCGGTCTCGGGGTCATTATTTCCCTTACAAGAACATCATCCATCTCAAAGACTTTTTCTATCATTTCCCTCTCTTGGGGCGCAAACTCTCCTGATTCAACACCGAGTTCAAGGATGCTAAGGAGTTTTTCTTCTGACAGCTCATACTTTTCCTCAACCGTCTCTATTCCGAGTCTGCGGAGTATTCCCTGAAGAGGTTTTAAGAAGAATAACCTTATAGGTGTTATGAGTAGGTGAAAGATGTAAAAGACCGGTGCGTAAAGGAGTGATAGCCGTTCAGCCACAGGCATAACAGCGTTCTTCGGAAGAGTTTCACCAAAGATAAAGATCAGAGTTGACATGAGAAGGGCCGAGAGTATAGCACCCTCTTTGCCCAAAGCGTCCGTAAACATCTTTGCACCGTACGAAGAAATGAGTACGTTGACAAGCTCGTTCCCCAGAAGTATGGAGACAAGAACCTCCTTAGGTCTTGATAGGAGATACATCAGGATCTTAAAAACCTTCTTCTTTGAGTACTTGAGCATAAATGGCTTGCTGATGCTGAAGAAAACAACCTCGGAGGAAGCGAAAAATCCAGACATAAAGAGGAGAAAAGCGAAAACGAGCAGGTCAGTATAAATTGCAGGTAACGATCCTTCCATTAACCTCTGCCCTCCTTACTTCCCTTTGGCACTCCTCAAGGACCTCAGGGCATCTGGGATAAAAGGGACATCCCGACTGGGGGATCTCCTGACTGGTTTCAACAAAATCCTCTTCTCTTCTCTCTGAAGGGTGCCTGACCGGAACGTTGCCAAGGAGAAACCTTGTATAAGGGTGAAGCGGCTTGCCAAGAACCCCTTCCTTTTCCCCCATCTCCATGATCATACCCCCGTAGAAAACAGCGATCCTGTCTGAGATCCTTTCCACCACCCTGATATCATGAGTGATAAAAATTATTGATATACCTTGTTTTTTAAGCTCTAAAAAGAGATCAAGGATCTCAGACTGAACGGAAACATCAAGGCTTGCAGTAGGCTCATCAGCAACTATTACCTCGGGTTCAAGGATCAGTGCCCTTGCTATTGCAACCCTCTGCCTCTGACCGCCCGAGAGATCTTCTGGCTTTCTCTCCAGAAAGTCATCTCCGAGCTGAACAGTTTCAAGGGCTTCTTTGACCCTCCTTTCCCTTTCATCTATACCGTGAACCAGGAGTGGCTCCTCAAGGATTTCCCTGACCGTCATACGCGGGTTAAGGGATGCCCTCGGGTCCTGAAAGACCACCGAAACGTGGCGGGTGTATTCTTTTCCCTGAGCGAATATGTTCCTTCCTCTGAAGGTAACCATTCCCCCATCCGGCCTTTCCAGCCTGAGAACCACCTTTGCCAGAGTAGTTTTTCCCGATCCAGACTCGCCCACAATGCCAAGGATCTCTCCCTTCTTCAACTGGAGGGTAACACCCCTCAGAGCGTAAAAGTTCTTCCTGGAAAAGAAGCCTTTTTTGATCCTGTAAACCTTCTGAAGATCCTGAACCTCAAGGAGATTTTCCATCATATAGTTCTGGAAAACTTAAGTTCCTTTTTGGTTTTAAGATAGGCATCAAAGACCATCGCAACGTTTCTTATCAGCAGTCTCCCCGGCGGAAGAATTCTGATTGAATCTTCTTTCACCTCAATAAGGCCATCTTCCTCAAGCTCCCTGAGGTTCTCAAGTTCCTCAGAGAAGTATTCTCTGAAGTCGATTCCAAAGAGAGCCTCTATCCTTGAAAAGCTAACGCCGAGGTTACACATGATATCCATGATAACCTCTCTCCTGGTCAGGTCATCATCCCCAAGAACCACACCCCGGAAAACAGGGAGATGGCCCGAATCCACAGCGCTGTTGTATTCCCTGAGGGTCTTGAAGTTCTGAAAGTATGAGTCATAGAGCATGCCGATAGATGTTGCACCAATGCCGATTAGTTCCACGCCTTTCCTTGTGGTGTATCCCTGGAAGTTTCGCCAGAGTTCACCCTTCTGCTGGGCAAGGGCAAGCTCATCGCCTGGCTTTGCAAAGTGGTCCATCCCGATGTACACATAGCCAGCGTTCTGAAATTTATCTATTACCATTTCCAGAATGCTCAGCTTTTCCTCGGGATCAGGTAGAGTTTTGGGATCTATGTGTTTCTGAATTGGTTTTACCCACGGCACATAGGCAAAGCTGTATACCGCAACCCTATCAGGATCAAGCTCAATAACCTTTTCCACGGTTTTCTCAAAACTCCGTGCACTCTGGTAGGGAAGGCCGTAGATGAGGTCTATGTTAATGCTCTCAAACCCAAGCCCTCTCAGTCTTTCCATCGTCCTATGCATCAGCTCGTATGGCTGGATGCGGTTGATGGCTCTCTGAACCTTCTCATCAAGGTCCTGAAGTCCCATGCTTATCCTGTTGAAACCTACATTCCGAATAACCTTTAACTGCTCATCGGTCGCGTATCTCGGGTCTATCTCAATGGAAACCTCGGCATCTTCAGAAAACCTGAACCTCCTCCTTATTTCGGACATAAATTCTTCGATCTCATCGGGCTCAAGGTAATTGGGTGTTCCTCCTCCCCAGTGGAGCTGAACAACAGGTCTGCTGCTCTCCAAAAGATCGGAGATCATGTCCATTTCTCTGTAAACTCTGTCAAGGTAAGGTCTCTCTATTCCCTTTCTGTGAGAAATTATGATGTTGCAACCGCAGTAGTAGCAACCGCTTTCACAGAAAGGAATGTGAAAGTATAAAGAAAGGGGCGTTTTCCTCTCGTTGCTCTCAATAAGCTTTTGCCGGTACTGATCTTCTCCCACCTCCTGGGTGAACTCTGTAGCCGGGGGATAACTGGTGTACCGGGGACCCGGTCTGTCATACTTCTTTATAAGATTCCTGTCAAAGCTCGCTCTCATAACAACTAATATAAGTCCTCATATGCCTCCAAGGATGAGATTGTACAGGAAAAAGAGAGGTCTGATTATGATCCCCTGTAGGACTCCTGTAAATAAGAGAAGTGCTATGACAAGAAATCCATACATCTCATACCTGTAGAATATTTCCCAGTATCTGAAAGAAAGGAAGCTCATCAGCGCTCTACTGCCGTCCAG
The DNA here is from genome assembly GCA_027049085.1 of Aquificaceae bacterium. Taxonomy (GTDB): domain Bacteria; phylum Aquificota; class Aquificia; order Aquificales; family Aquificaceae; genus Hydrogenivirga. The sequence goes on from JALTVH010000133.1 coordinate 14,714, forward strand.
GGGAGGGATAGGGATCATGTTAAAGAGAGCAAGTATCAGGTTTATAAGGACCGATTTCTGCAGAAATAGGAGGAGGGGGCTCAGGATGGACTCATAAACAAAAGGTCCCGAAACATCGCTCAGACCAAGAATTATCCTGAAGGCTATGCCAGAAAGAACCGCAAGGATTATGTTCATAGTAACACCTGCGATAGAAACAAGAAAGGTTCCCTTTCTGAGGTCCCTGAAGTTCATCGGATTGATTGGAACGGGCTTTGCCCATCCAAATATGACGGGAGATCCAAGGATTATGAACATTGCGGGAAGAAGTATGGTTCCAATTGGGTCAATGTGGGGAATAGGATTGAGGGTAAGCCTTCCTGCAAGCCTTGCGGTAGGATCACCGACCTTCTCTGCCACCCAACCGTGAGCATATTCATGGAGAATCACAGCGATCATCAGTGCAGGGATTGAAAGAATAGCCTCGCTGAGGTTCATTATCCTGAGAATTATAAAATAATGATCATGAACGTTGATCCCATAGAGATCACCGAAAAAGTTAAGGCGATCCTTGAACCTGTTATAGAAAGTATGGGCTACAGGGTCTTTGATGTGGAGTTTAAACCCGAGAGGGGGTGGGTACTCAGAATCATCATTGACAAAAAAGGAGGTATTTCAATAAAAGACTGTGAAGAAGTTAGCCGAAGAGTCAGCCCTATACTTGACGTCGAAGACCTGATACCATTCTCCTACAACCTTGAGGTCTCTTCCCCAGGACTGACAAGAGAGCTTGAAAAACCCTCTCACTACAAATTTTTTAAAGGAAGGCTTGCCAGGGTGGTTCTAAGAAAGCCCCTACAGGGAAAGAGGGAGATCCTGGGTTACATTGGTGATGTGGAGGAAAGTATAATCTCCCTCAGGGAGAAGGAGGGAGGTGAAACCCTGCACATTCCCTTCTCAATCATTGCAAGGGGGAGGCTGGAGCCGGAAAAATGGTAGCCAACATCAAAAAATTAATTGAACAGGTGGCAAGGGAAAAGGATCTGCCTGAAAGAGTGGTTGAGTATGCACTCAAGAATGCCATAGCTATAGCTATCAAAAAGGACAAGAGGATCAGGGAAAATCTTGAAATAGAGTTTGGAGAGGAAGGCATCAAGGTTTTCGTGGTAAGGAAGAAGGGTAGAAAAAAGGAGAGGCTCCCCCTGGACATCACCACTGAGGACGTTAACAGAATCGCTGCCTTTGCAGCAAAGGAAGAGTTTTTAAACGAGCTTGAAAGGGCTGAAAGGGAAAGAGGGTTCTTAGAGTACAAAGAGCTTGAAGGGGAAGTGGTCACAGGTATAGTAAGAAAGGTTCTTGAAGGAGGCGACCTCCTTGTTGACCTTGGAAAGGTTGAGGCTGTTCTTCCAAGGCGAGAGCAGATCCCTGGAGAAAGGTACTCTGTTGGCGAAAGAGTTAAGGCACTTCTCCTGGATGTTAAAAAGGTGAAGGGTGAGCCACGTCTAATCCTTTCGAGAACCCACCCTCTATTCCTTCAGAGACTCCTTGAAACAGAGATACCTGAGGTTGCAGAGAAGGATATAGAAGTAAAGGCAACCGCAAGGGTTCCCGGCGAAAGGGCAAAGGTGGCGGTTCATGCCCAGGACATGAAGATGGATCCTGTAGGTATAGTTGTTGGATTAAGAGGTTCAAGGATCCAGCCTATATCTCAGGAGCTCAGAGGAGAAAAGATTGATGTTATAAGGTGGACTGACGATGAGGAGGAATTCATACGCAGATCCCTATCTCCCGCACAGCCGACCGCAATAAGGGTAATTCCTGATGAGGAAAGGGTTGAGGTTGCTGTTCCAAAGGATCAGCTTTCCCTCGCTATCGGGAGAAAGGGTGTTAACGTTAAGCTCGCTCACAAACTGACGGGCTGGCACATTGATGTGATGTCGGAGGAAGACTTTGAAAAGCTCGCAGAGCTCAGAGACCAGGAAGAAGAACAACAAAGCGGTTGACCTTTTCATAGAGAAACCCGTTTACGGAGGCTATGGCCTTGCAAGGAAAGAGGGCAAGGTTTTCCTGGTAAGGTACACCGTTCCGGGAGAACTCATCAAGGCTATTCCCATTAGGGAAAAAAAGGATCACACGGAAGCGCTGCCCCTTGAGATAAAGATACCCTCTGAAGCAAGGAGAGAGCCAGTTTGTCCCTTTTACGGGAAGTGCGGAGGATGCCATTACCAGCATATTGAATACGATCACCAGGTAAGGATAAAAAAGGTAATTCTTGAAGAATCCCTCACCAGGATCGGAAAGATAAAAAACCTGCCAGAGGTTCACACCCTTATGAGTCCTGAAGAGTTTGGCTACAGGATAAGGGTGCAGTTCAAGGGGGATGGAGACAGGGTTGGCTTCTTTAGATGGGGAGAAAGGGAGGTTATAGGTGTTGAATACTGCCCGGTTTCCCATCCTGAGATCAATACCCTTATCCCCGCTCTCCGGAGGGTTTCCGCAGAAGCTGGAATGCCCTGTGAATTCCATGTTTCATACTCACCTTCTGAAGACAAGTTCCTAATTATCATCGTTACTCCTACCGAACTTGATAAAGAGATACTGGAATCCTTCAGGGATTTCCTGCCGGAAAGAGTAGTAGGAATTGGCAATTATCTGAGAGTGGGTCAATCCCTCACCATGAGGAAATGGACAGGGAGGGAGTACCTGCTATATGAGGTTAAGGGTAAGCGGTTCAGAGTAAGCGCTGGATCCTTTTTTCAGGTGAACTGGAGCCTGTGGGAAAGCTTTGTTGATACTGTCCTTTGGGATATTAACTACAGAAAGGCTATTGAACTCTACGGTGGGGTCGGCTTTTTCACACTCTTTCTCGCCGAAAAAGGAAACTTCATTGAGGCATCAGACAGCAATCCGTCGGCAGTTAACGATGCCCAGTACAATGCAAAGATCAATGGTGGCGAAAACCTTCTCTTTATAAAAAACTCAGCATACAGACACCTCAAAATGAGGGGCGGTGAGGTTATAGATCTGCTTGTTCTGGATCCACCAAGGTCAGGGCTTTCACAGAAGGAAAGGGATCTTATCCTCAAGAACAGACCGGAAAGGATCCTCTACATTTCCTGCAATCCCGCAACCCTCGCAAGGGATCTTGGCCATCTCACTGCGGGAGGCTACAGCATTAAAAGAACAGTTCTTGTAGACAACTTCCCACAGACTTATCACATTGAGAGTGTTACTCTTCTTGAAATTCAGGAATAAGAAAATACAAATTTTCCTTTGCTGATATCCTTCTGATTCAGAGTAACCTTATCGTCTGACATAAACTGAACAAAGCCTTCAATTAAGCCCAT
>JALTVH010000134.1 GCA_027049085.1 Aquificaceae bacterium
TCGGTAGCGGTCCCGTTAAGGGCTTTGCAACGACTCTTGCTATAGGAACAATAGCGAGCTTTATTTCCAATGTTTATTACGCCAAGGTCTTTCTTGATTTCCTTTCCAGACGAAGGATCCTTAAGATCTGAGGTTCAGAAGCCTCTTCCTATCTGAGATATGAGGTCGTAGATCGGCAGGAGCAGGCTGATCATTATTATCGCCATCATCCCGCCTACTGTGATAATTATCACGGGCTCAATTATTTTGGCGATGTTCTGTGTGATGTAATCAAGCTTGTTGTAGTAGTATTCGGAGAGATACTCAAGCTGGTCATCAAGACCGCCCGTCTCTTCTCCCACAGAAATCATCCTGACCATCAGGGAGGGAAAGAGTCTCGTTCTCCTCATTCCCCCGCTTATTGAACCTCCCTCTGAAACGAAGTCCCTCATAAAGGCGAGGGCTCTTTTAAAGACTCTGTTGTTGAAGGAATCTCGTAGGGTCTCAAGGGTCTCAATTAGGGGAACACCTGCGGTTATCATCAGTCTCATGTATTCGGAAAAGAAGGCGTAGTTGAAGTTATAAAGGACCATGCTGATTATCGGGACCTTAAGGAGAGCTCTATCTGTGATGTAGCGGAAGCGCTCGTTTTTCATTCTGGCAACATTCAATAGTATAAAGAGGGTTGCGATACCTAAGAAGATGTAAAGTATGTAGTTTTTGACGAAGTTTGAAACACTCAGTACGGCGACGGTTATTGCGGGAAGTTGAACGTTTAAGCCCTGAAATAGTTCAGAAAGCTTTGGCAGGACAAAGACAAGCCAGAATATGAGGGCTGAGAAAATAGCAAATAGAGCAAAGGCTGGATATATCAGAGCCTGTTTGACTTTTGCTTTGAAATCCTCAATCCTTGCGTAGTGATCTGCAATGTCCTTAAAAACTCTGTCAAGGCTCCCCGTTTCCTCACCTATGCGTATAAGGTTAACAGCAATGGTTCCAAGGACTCTCTCGTACCTTGCCATGGCGCTGGAAAAGGAAAGGCCTGACTGAACCCTGAAGGAAACGTCGTGTAGCATGTCTCTGATAGCAGGGTTGTCAATATCTTCGGCCATGTCCCAGAGGCCTGCGCCGAGGGGAACGCCGGATTTGACCAGGAGATGCATGTTCTCAAACATATCTACGAGTTCCTTTTTATTGATCTTCCTTGTATGGATCAGGTGAAGGATTCTGCCTATGAACTGAGGTCTCCTTGAGATCTTGATTGGTGTAAGGTTCAGAAAGTCCAGGAAGGACAGGAGCTGGACGTCATTTTCTGCCTCAAAGGTGCGGGTAACGGTTCTGCCCGAGTTGTCAACCGCCCTGACCTGATAGAAAGCCATCAGCCCACTACCCTTCTTATCTCCTCAGGTGTGGTGATCCCTTTAAGCACCTTTTTAAGACCATCCTCTTTGAGAGTTCTCATACCCTTCTCTCTTGCCTTCTGGTATATCGCAAGGGGCGGATAGCCTCTGACTACCATATCGCCGATCTCTTCATCCATGATAAGGAGTTCAACCACCGCAAGCCTTCCAAGGTACCCTGTTCCTCTGCAGTGCTGACAGCCCTCGCCTTTGGTGATTATCAGCTCTCCGTTTCCTGCATATTTATCAAGCATCTCATCAGTAAAGCCGTACCTCTTCATATACTCCCTGTTTGCCCTGTACTTCTTTGAGCAGTAGGGGCAGTTCTTTCTTATTAGTCTCTGAGCTGATATGGCAAGGACTCCTGAGGCGACCATATATTCCTTAACCTTCAGGTCTATGAGCCTTGGAATGGTGCTAACAGCGTCGTTGGTGTGAACCGTTGATAGAACAAGGTGGCCGGTTATCGCAGCTCTAACCGCCATCTCAGCCGTCTCTTCATCTCTGACCTCACCGATTAAAATGACGTCTGGGTCCTGCCTCAGGAAGTGGCGCACCGCCCTTGCAAAGGTATAGCCAGCTTTCTCGTTGACCTGGGTCTGCTTGATAAAGGGGAAGCGGTACTCAATGGGATCCTCTACAGTTAGGATGTTCTTCCTGAGGGAGTTGATCCTTCTGAGGGCTGCGTAGAGGGTTGTGGTTTTACCTGAGCCGGTGGGACCTGTTACCAGAACCATGCCGTAGGGTTTTGTGATGACCTCTTCAAAGTCCGTGAGGGTGTCCTCCTCAAAGCCGAGGTTCTTGAGGTTAAAGAGAGAAAGGTTCTTGGGCAGAAGCCTCATTACCACGTTTTCACCGTAAGCGGTTGGGGCGGTTGAAACCCTTATGTCAAAGCTCTCTCCCACAAAGGTGTAGGTGAAACCGCCGTCCTGGGGGAGCCTCTGCTCTGAGATGTCCATTCCGCCGAGGATCTTCACTCTTGAGACTATGGCGGGGTGGATCTCTTTGGGAAAGGTGTAATAGTGATGAAGAACACCGTCAATCCTGTAAAAGACGTGGGAGGCCGCGTGTTCGGGCGAAAGGTGAACGTCTGTTGCCCTCTCAATAATTGCGTGGTTGAGGAAAAGATCAATGAGCTGGGGGATGTTTGGCTCTTCCTTCTGAGCCTGTTTGATTATTTCTTCTATCTGCTCTTCAATAGGCTTTGTGAGCTGTTCATAGTATATCTCAATGGTTCTGAGGATGCTTTCCCTGTCCGATACAAGGACCTCAACCTCAAGGTTGGTTTTTCTCCTGATCAGGTCAATTATATTTATGTTAAAGGGGTCAGAAACCGCGACCTGAAGCCTGCCATCGGTTATGCTCAGTGGTACAACCTCAAGCTGGCGGGCTGTACTTTTGTCTACTGTTTTTAGAGCCTCCGTTGAGGGAGTATAGACGCTCAGATCTATAAACTCCTTTCCCGCCTGATGAGCCACAGCCTGCGCAAGCTCCTGGGGGGATACAAAGGAGAGCTCAACCAGAACGTCTCCAAGGCTCTGTCCATTGAGCTTCTGGACTTCAAGGGCAACCTCAAGCTGGTCCTGGGATAGATAACCGAGTTCCTCTAAGAGTTCACCAAGTCTCTTGCGAGCCATTACTTGAACTTGAAGTAAAGGGTTTTTGAACCGGTAAGGGTAGTGTAATCGGAATCAGCCCTGATCCATCCGCTGTTGTAAATTCCGTCATCGTATTTGAGATCAATGTCCCTCGCGATGTCGGAGGGTATGCTCTGGAATCCTATCCAGTGAAAGGTTAGCCCCTGAAAGGTTATGTATCCGACGGCGATCGGACCGCCAAGAGTGTGGGTTGGGTTTTCTCTTCCGGTCCCCGCAATGAACTCAGCGAGCCTCAGGTGCTCCCAGACCTTGCACTCCTCGGTGTTTGTGGTATCCGTGCAGGCAAAGTCGAGGACACCGGGGTTTGCTGTTTCTATCTGCCCGTCGCCGTCGCCGTTTCTGAGGGTATCAACGCCCCACCTTTCCGCCACCTTGTTGTCGTCCCCGGGCAGTTTGCCGTACCTGTCGTGGTAAGAGTAAAGGATAGCTGTAATCTCAAGGTACGTTCTGTAAACCTTTTTTATCTGGGAGTTCCTGATAAGTTCCTGACCTTTCAGAATGAACCCAATTAATATTCCGATAATTATCAGGACGATAGCGAGTTCAATGAGTGTGAAGCCAGGGCTTCCGCTTTGGGAAGCCCCTCTATAATTTCTCATCTTATCCTTTATCAAGGTTTCTTATCAAAGTAATAGATAATAGCTACGATGTTGGTTAGACCTGCCCATGTGGCTGATGCTGTGTGTGTTATACCGTCTTCCACCAAGTTTGATGTGCCAGCGGTGGGATCATCTACAGCAGTTGCACCTACAACAATTCCTGTGTTTGCCCCTTCAGAACCGTCAAAGGATGTATCAAGGGCAAGGGCATACTCAAGCTCTGCGTCTCCAAAGGTTGTTCCACAGTTGGCAGACACACAAATGACCATTACATTTCTATTTGGATCGGTTCCATCGTTTCCGTATCCATAGTATATATACCAGGAAGAACCACCTATGCTAATAGTATGAGCGGTTGGAGATTGAGATACATTTGCATAACAGGTATTTGTTAGTGGGTCTGCATCAATCAGACCGTTGTTATCTGTATCACCGGGAAATGTTTGAAGCTTATCAACACAGATCCACATCGGAAGTTCAAATCTTCTGACCTCGTTTATAAACTTTTTTATCCTTGCGTTCTGTATCAGATCCTGACCTTTGAGAACCATTCCGATTATTATTCCAATGATGACAAGGACTATGGCGAGCTCAATGAGGGTGAAACCTCTTTCTTTTCTCATC
>JALTVH010000135.1 GCA_027049085.1 Aquificaceae bacterium
GACCCCGATACCGCGATCAAGGTCTGCCAGGAACCCTCGGAGGTCCCTCCCGATTTTGATAAGGTGGTCAGGGAGCTCGGCTTCTGATGAAATGGATAGTAGAGGAAATAATCGCCTCCGCCAGACTCCTTGCCTCCGAAGGTCTTGTCAGCACCAAGGCGGGCAACATCAGCTACCTCTTTGGCAACGACCTTTACATCACCAGAACGGGCGCCTCTCTCTACCTGCTCACTCCCAGCGACATCATCCGTCTTCCCTTCCGCGGGAAAACTGTCCTTGAAGAAAGGGCCTCTTCAGAACTTGTAGTTCATAAAAGAGTTCTTGAAAGGACCGCCCTTCGGGCGGTGGTTCATGCTCACCCCCTGTCGGCTGTGTGCCTGTCTACTGCAGTGGACAGGATAGTGCCCGAAGACTCGGAGGGCTACCTTATCCTCGGAGAGGTTCCGGTCGTTGCCCCTAAAAAGGTCACAGCAAGCGAGGATCTCGCAGAGGCTGTCTCGGAGGCTCTTCAATCTGCAAAGGTTGTGGTGGTCAGGGGGCACGGCGCCTTCAGCGTGGGCAAAACGCCCCTTGAAGCAACTGCGTACCTCTCAACCCTTGAGCACTCGTGTAGAATATTGGTCTGTAAAAATTCAGAGAAAGGCTGAGTCTGGAGGAAGAAGATGGCAGAGGAAAAGGAAGTTACCCATAGAGGCTGTATCATCCCGCCGGAGCTCTATTACGACATAGACAACCAGGTTTGGTTCCGCGTTAATGAAGACGGAACCGTTACGGTGGGGGCAACAGATATTGGTCAGGCAAGGGCAGGAAAGATGATAAATATTCGTATAAAGAAGCCAGGCAGATACGTCAAAAAGGGAAAGCCCGTTGCCTCCTTAGAGAGCGGGAAGTGGACGGGACCGATCCCTGCTGATATAGAGGGAGAGGTTGTTGAACGGAACGAAGAGCTTTTTGACAACCCTGAGCTGATAAACGAGGACCCCTACGGAAGAGGATGGATAGCAAAGTTAAAGCCTGCTGATCTTGAAAGAGACCTAAAGGACCTTGTTACAGGTGAAGAAGCTGTTAGACTTCAGAAGGAATACATTGAACGTGAAGATGTCAACTGCAGGGAGGAAAGGGCACAGATCAGCAAGAAATTTTACAAGTAATAAATTCAAGGAGCCCCGGCACCTCAAGCTCAAAACTGAGGGCATAGAGATTATCTGATGGAGGAAGCTTGAAGAGATCCTTAAGAGTGGTCAGGTATACATAGTCTTTTTCAATCTTAAAGTTTCTGTAATCATGGTGGTCTCTAAAGGAAAAGGTCTTGATGGGGCTTATACCGAGCCTCTCAAGAGCCTTAAAAAACTGCTCATTGTCGCCAAGGCCAGCAAAGGCAACGACCCTTTTTCCCTCAAGGAACTCAAAGCCATACTTCCTCAGGCTGCAGTCAATCAAACCCGTGAAACTCCGGGTCATCTTAAAAATGGGTTTGTCACCGAGGGAAAAATCAAAAGGCTCAATCTCCTGATAGCTGAGGACTATGGCATCTGCCCTCCTAAGGGAGTCAAGAGGTTCCCTTAGCCTCCCAAAGGGAAGGAGCCTTCCAGCAACGTCTCTTTTTCTTATAAGGACAATATCAAGGTCACGGTAAAGCCGTCTGTGCTGAAAGCCATCGTCCAGGATAATTATCTGAGCACCCATCCTTTTAGCAAGGCGTGCACCCTCTGCCCTGTTTTCGCTGACAATTACAAGAACATTTTTGAGTAGCTTACCAAACATGTATGCCTCATCCCCCGCTTCTTCAACATTTACCCTTAGCTCTCCCCACTCTGAAACCACAAGAGTTCCCCTGCTGCGTCTCCTGTATCCCCTCAGAAGAATGCATACCCTTGACCTTTCTGAAAGTTCTCCCGCAATGTAAGCGGTTAAAGAACTCTTGCCCGTTCCACCCACAGAGAGGTTTCCCACCGAAATCACCGGCACGCCCACCCTGTGGCTCTTGAGGATTCCTCGGTCATAGAGGTAGTTCCTTGCTGTAACGGCGGTTCGGTACAGAAGGGTTAGGGGATCCTCAAACACCTTAAAATATTAGCACCATGGAAAGGGAAAGACTCAGAGAGCTGATAATCAAGAGATCCCTGAAGGCCGCCGATGAGCCAATCTTCAGGCTTGCCAGCGGAAAGATGAGCAGGTTCTACCTTGACCTGAAGCAGGTAACCTTTGACCCCGAAGGAGTCTACCTTGTGGGAAAGCTCATGTATGAGCTTATAAAAGATCGCAGGCCAGAGGCGGTGGGCGGTCTCACCCTCGGCGCGGATCCAATAGCCTACGCTGTGTGCTTTGCCTCCTTCAGCGATGGAAACCCTATCAAGCCCTTTGTCGTGAGGAAGGAGCCAAAAGGTCACGGTATGAAACGCCAGATAGAGGGCCTTGTCGAAGCAGGAGAAAGAGTGGCGGTTGTTGAGGACGTTGTTACCACAGCAGGATCTTCCCTCAAGGCAGTGAAGGCGTGCAGGTCTGCAGGACTTGAGGTTATCGGCGTCTTTGCCATAGTGGACAGAGAAGAGGGGGGAAAAGAAAACCTTGAAAAAGAAGGCCTTAGGCTGACCTCCCTCTACAGGCTTTCTGAGCTTCTCTGATCAGTTCCATGGTGCATTTCACCTTAAAGATAATTGTTTTTGTATTCAACGTAGTTGTTTGCAGACTCCCTGATCATTTTTACTTCCTCATCCTTCAGGTCTCTGATGATTTTAGCAGGCACTCCTGCGACCAGTACACCTGATGGGATCTTTTTGTTCTGAGTAACAAGTGCTCCTGCACCTATGATCACATCGTCCTCAACCTCTACCCCATCCATGAGAATGGCGCCCATTCCCACAAGGATTCTGTTTCCAAGAACACACCCATGAAGTATCACCCTGTGACCGACCGTCACATCATCGCCAACAATAGTGGGGGCGGTCTCGTGCGTTACATGAACCACCGAGTTGTCCTGAATGTTTGTTCTCCTGCCGATCCTTATGTAGTTCACATCCCCCCTCACAACCGCACCAAACCAGACCGAGGAGTCCTCACCGATCTCAACATCCCCGATAACACAGACGTTCTCCGAAAGGTAAACGCTCGGATGGATCTTTGGCAAAATTCCTCTATAGGGCTTTATCAGAGCCATGGGATTAAATTATAACCATGCCTTTATAACGCATTCAGGAAACAGATGGAGAGCTTCCTCGCAGGTGTTTCCTGATCCAGAAGAAACCGCTCACAGCCATCAGAGCAAGAGTTGTAAGCAGGGCAAAGGGGAGAGCTATCTCTTCGTTGACCCTTATCATGGTATCCCAGATGAATAAAAAGAAAAGGTAAAAACCATACAGCACGAATACGAAGGAAATAAATTGCCATACTTTCCTGGTAAACTCTCTGAAGCGCATGGGATAATTCTACCAGAAGGGAGTTAAAGGGTGTCAATTCACAGATAAAAGGCGTCTCAATTGATTTTCAATCACAAAAGAAAAGGCAGAGGGCAACTTTGAAATATCGTCTACGCTGATGCCTGTTCTCTCAAAGTACTCCTTTACCATCTTTGTAGCAGTACCTACGCCAACAGCTACAGCTGGAACCTTTTTCTTTACCTGTGATATAAAGGTCTTCAGATCCTCACCCTTCAATCCCTTGGTGGGTTCACCGTCGGTAAAGAGGATCATAATACCCCGGTGGTGAGTCGCTTTGGTAAAGAGTTCAAGGCTCTCAGCCCCGATGCTTACTGCCTTGCCCAGGTCTGTTCCACCTCCGGCAGAAGAAGGAAGTTCCATAATTCTGGACTTTATAGACCTGTAATCCTCACCAAAGCCTTTGAGCTCATAAACGTTCTCACTGAAAACCTTTATGGAGAAAGGCATCCCGAGCCTGTCCAGGACTTCCGATACAAGCAGTAAAGATTTTATGGCGTTGGTTATCTTCTCCTGCTTCTTCATAGAGCTTGAAATGTCTATTAGAAGCTCAAAGGCAAGCTCTTTTCTATCGGGCACCTCACGGCGGGAGAATATCCTCCCCCTGTTGATGGGAACTTCCGTGGGAATCTTTCTCGGATTTAACCTCTTGCCGCTTTGGTAACACCCTCCCCAGCACTCTTCTTCCTGAGGCAAGAGCCTGTCAAACTTCCTTTTGAAGTGGTCAACATAAGGGAGTATGCTCCTCATCATCATCACGTACCGCTGGAACTCTCTTTCGGTA
>JALTVH010000136.1 GCA_027049085.1 Aquificaceae bacterium
CCATTCCGATCATACCAAAGGCGCCGAGTATTCCTATTAGGGCTCCGGGGTCCATGGCTTAAGGATATAAATCGGTTACTGCCGTATAATTTATAAGCGAATGAAAACAAATGATAACAAGGTTTCAAGGGAAAAAGTCCTTCAGTTCCTTAAAAAAAGCAAAAAACCCTTGACCTTCCTCCAGATAGCCGGGAGGCTTGGCCTTGACAAGAAAGAGAGAAAGAGCCTCAAAAAGCTCCTGAGAAAGCTAAAGAAAAAGGGCGAGATCTTTGCTGAGAAAGGACGCTACCTTCCAGCGGATGAGGTATTTGTTACAGGAAAGGTCATTCCTTATCCTGCAGGGTTTGGCTTTCTTGAAGTTGAGGGAAGGGAAAAAGACATTTACATCCCTCACTTTGAAATGGAAAAGGTCACCGCAGGTGACCTCGTCAAGGCAAGGATAACAAAATTCAGGGGAAAGAAGGAAGTAAGAATTGAGAAGGTCCTAAAAAGAGGAACAAGGGAAGTTATAGGAAAGCTTGAGATAATGGAAGACCGGTGCCTGCTCATTCCTCTTGACCAGAACACCCACCTGACCTTTGATATCTCACCCAGAGATTGTCAGCAGATAAAGGAAGGTACTGTTGTTGTTGCAAAGGTCACACGTTACCCATCACCCGGGACTATGCCCAGGGCAAAGATTAAGGAAGTGGTCGGAGACCCTGAGAAGAAATTCCTTGCTATAGAGATACTTATAAGAAAACACAGACTCCCGACGGGTTATCCCCAGGATGTCCTCGCAGAGGCTCAGAGGATCCCTTCCTCAATCCCCCGAAAGGAGGCTGATAGAAGGCGGGACCTGAGAGACCAGGTTTGTTTCACGATTGACCCGGAAAAAGCAAGGGACTTTGACGACGCTGTAGCAATTGAAAGGGAGGGCGATGGCTTCAGACTATATGTCCACATTGCAGACGTTTCTTACTTCGTGAGGACCGGCACCGCTACAGATAAAGAAGCCTACAAAAGAGGTTTCACCTTTTACCTCCCCGACAGGGCTCTTCACATGCTCCCCGAAAGGCTCTCAGCGGATCTGTGCAGTTTAAAACCCCGTGAGGAGAGGCTCGCCTTTACCTGTGAGATGGTCTTTGACAGCAACGGAGACCTTATGCATTACGACCTTTATGAAAGCATCATAATCAGTAAGGCAAGGCTCACCTACGGAGAGGCTCTTTCAATAATAGTCGGAGATCCAACCCTTGAGAAGAAGTATCCTCAGCTGGTTAAGCCACTGAGGATGATGGAAGACCTTTACAGGATACTTAGCAAAATGAGATGGGATAAGGGGAGTATAGACTTTGACCTGCCAGAAGCAGAAGTAATTGTAGATGAAATGGGTGAGCCCACCGCTGTAGTTCCCTATGAGAGGCACGTAGCCCACAGGATCATTGAGCAGTTCATGATATCAGCCAACGAGACAGTCGCCTTCCACCTTGAGAATGCAGGCTACCCATGTCTTTACAGGATCCACGAGCCACCTGATGAGGAAAGGGTTGATAACCTCCTTGAGATCCTGACGGGACTCGGCTATAAAGTTAGAAAGCCCCGCCAGTTTACGCCAAAGTTTTTCCAGAAAATCATTGAGGACTTTGAGGGGAAAAAGGAAGAACATCTTGTAAGATTCCTCACCCTCAGGGCAATGAGCAGGGCAAAGTACAGTCCCCACAATCTCGGCCATTTTGGCCTCGCCTCCGAGCACTACGCCCACTTCACCTCACCAATAAGGCGCTATCCAGACATAATCGTTCACAGGCTTTTAAAGATGTCCCTGAGAGGTGAGCCACCTCCCGAGGGCATAGAACTCTATCTTGAAGAAGCGGGCGAACACCTCTCCAAGCAGGAAAGGCTTGCGGATGAAGTGGAGTGGGAAGCCATTGATATCATGAAGGCAAGGTACATGAGGTCAAGGATCGGCGAAGAGTTTGAGGGTGTTATAACAGGAGTCACGAGCTTTGGACTCTTTGTTGAGATAGAGCAGACACTTGTGGAAGGGCTTGTTAGCCTGACAAGTCTGAAAGGAGACGATTTCGTTTATGATGAGCCAGCCCACAGGCTGGTGGGAGTGAGAACAGGGAAGGTATTCAGACTCGGGGACAAGGTAAGGGTAAGGGTTGTTTCCGTTGATGAGGAAAGGGGAAAGGTAGAGCTTGAGCTTACAGAGACCTGATGAAGTCTCTCAGGATCCTCTGGTGGTCAAAGACAAGGTTTCCGAAGGGAAGATCCTCCAGTTTGAATACGTGCACCTTTCTGGCGTCCGACCCTGCCTCTGGCTTACCCTGTGCGTCACCAACAAAGACAACGGAAACCACATGACCCCTCGGGTCGCGCCCGGGATCTGAGTAAACGCCAAGGATATGGGAAATTTCCACGTCAAGCCCGGTTTCCTCCTTCATCTCTCTGATGACCGCCTGTTCAACACTCTCACCCACGTCAACGAAACCACCTGGGAGGGCGTAACCTTTCGGTTCGTTTTTCCTCTCAATGAGAACGATCCCCCTGAATCTCTCGCCTTCCCACAGCCTGATGATCATATCAACCGCCAGAAGGGGTGTCCTTATGTTCATATAAAAAGGATATAAAAAGGGAGGGGAGGCGGTGGACTAAGGGTAACCTGGACCGGACTTGACCTCCACTGGAGGGTATTCTCTTGTGTTGTCACCGGGTTTAAGGGGAAAGCCCCTGTACATGTAAATAGCGTATGCCTCAAGTGCCTTCATTTCTTCGCTGTCCTCAGGAAGTTCTTTCCCTTCAAGGGGTTTCTTGATGCACCAGTTGATCATCTCCCTCAAAGTAGCCACCTTACCGACGTTGTCCTGAAACTTGGGGAAGGTGTGAGGATTTGAGTTCGCTCCGTCTGGATGGCAGTTGGCACAGGTCAGGCCGTTCTTTCCCAGCTTCGGGCTGTGCCAGAGCTCATCTCCCTTTTTAACAAGGGCCATCAGCTCCTCGTTCATTAGCTTGAGGTCTTCCTTGGTAAAGGGCTTCCTTGCGGTAGCCTCTTTAACGCTCAGCAAAGTGCTCACTCCTATCCCTATAAAAACGCCCGTTCCCAGAGCAACAAGAAATTTAATACCCCTCATAGCTCTCACCTCCTTTATCAAAGAGGAACACCATCCTTAATGTCCTCAGGTATCAGGTCTGCCCAGGTCTCATACTTCATCTTGCCGAGGAAGGTGTCGTCAATAAAGGTGCTTGCAAACCCTACGCCGTCAAAAATATCACCGGGATCAACCCTCAGCATTCTTATCTTTGGATAGGGAAGCTCCACCGGCGGATAGGGCCATGGCCATGCGGTTGCAAGGTTCCCGATGTGAACCATATTGCCCGTCTTGTTGTAAACAACCTGGTGGACGTGGCCGTGAATTGCAATGACCTTTTCAAACTTGGAAAGGATTTCCCTTACCTGAGGTGCATCCTCTGTCTGGAAGTTCCATCTGGGGTAGTAGTCCCACAGGGGTGAGTGAGTAAAGATAACTATGGGTGTATCGGGCCTCAGGTTTTTAACGTCCTTTTTTAGCCACTCAAGCTGTTTTTCCCTAACACCCCAGAGCCCACAGATGTGACATTCCAGCTCTGCAATTGCAAGCATCCTCTCCCATGGGCTCATGTTCCTTGCCGTCCAGTAATCCCTGACAAGTATAGAGTTCATCCCGATGAAGTGGACACCCTTATGGTCAAAGCTCCAGTAGGGCCTTCCGAACATCTTCTTCCAGGTTTTGCCCATGTCAAGGTACCAGTCGTGTTCTCCGGGAATAATCCTGTACTTGATCCCGGCTCTCTTTAATCTATCAAGGAACCTCTTCCCCTTTTCAAGCTCCTTTACCTTTCCGAACTGAGCAAGGTCCCCTATAAAGAGGACAAAGTCGGGCTTTGGCTTCATCTTGAGAATGTCGTCTATTGCTTTCTTGAAGGTCTTGTCAAACCGGTGGTTGGGCATCTCGTAAAGATGAGTGTCCCCTACAACAACAAACCTGAAGGGAACGATCTTTGACTTCTTGGAGGTTCTCGCCTCAGCAACGTTAACAACACCCAGAAAGGGTGAAACCGCTGTGGCGGTCAGCGCTGCCATCCCAGCCCCGGCGCTTACCCTGAAGAACTTTCTTCTGGTGATCTTCATCTTATCTACCTCCCTTCTTTACTTTGGTTTCCCCCTCGTAGGGGGGAAGCTCAGGTTCCTCAACGTAAGGAACATTTTCACAGGTCAGAGCTTCAAGAAAGGCAACGAGGGCCTCCTTTTCCTCATCGGTCAGGTTAAGGGGCTTCAGCCTTCTGTCCTTGTTTGGAACCTTTCCTCCGCCCTTGTCATAGAAATCCACAACCTCTTCAAGGGTCTTAAACACACCGTTGTGCATGTAAGGAGGTGTCAGGGCAACGTTTCTGAGAGTCGGTGTCTTAAAGGAACCCTTGTCCTTTTTATTCCCTGTTAGGAAAAATCTTCCAAGGTCCCTGTCTATCCTCTCAGGATTTCTAAAGCCTGCCTGTCTGAGGACAAAGTTTCTCGTTGCAGCAACAAGGGGCTGATCCTCAACCCTGCTTTTTGGAACGCCGGTAACGTGGAACTTGTTGTCGGTAAAGTTGGGACCGTTATGACACTGAACGCAACCTGCCTTACCTACAAATAGCTTCATACCTTTGATCTGAAGCTCGTCCATAGCATTACTGTCTCCCCTCATGTACTTATCAAAGGGAGAATCATTGCACACAATCGTTCTTTCAAAGGCAGCGATTGCCTTTGCTATGTTCTTGATCGTTATAGGTTCTCTCTCATTGGGGAAAGCCTTCTTAAAAAGCTTCCTGTATTCCGGTATAGCCTTAAGCCTTTCCTCCAACAGATCGTAGTTCATGTTCATTTCAAAGGGTGAGGCTATGGGTTTTTCCGCCTGCTCTTCAAGGGTTTTTACCCTGCCGTCCCAGAACATGAGCGTGTTGAACGCAACGTTTAACACAGTTGGTGAGTGTCTGAAGTGCTTGTTTTCAGGATAGGCAGGAGACATAACTCTCTTTTTAGCCCATCCCTGATTTGGATCGTGGCAGGTTGCACAGGAAACGCTTCCATCGCCAGAAAGCCTCGGATCAAAATACAGAAGTTTGCCGAGCTCCACCTTTACAGGTGTTGTGGGATTATCTTTTGGTTCCGGCGGTTTGTCTGGAAGAGGTCCTATTGAGGGCTTTTTTGCCCCGTCAGCACCAGCTGAAATCATTAAACCTGCAATACCAGACAGTAGAAATGTTTTCCTGACCATATTCGCCCTCCTACCTCAGCTCTATCTTCACCGATGAGACTGAACCATCCGACACCTTCACCCGAACACTCTTTTCTCTTAGCCCCTCATGCCAGACACGAACCCTGTAATTCCCCGGCGGCAGTCCACTTATCCTGAAATTGCCCTTCTCGTCGGTAACCGCAAAGTACGGCGAACCAGTAACAACAACCCATGCCTTCATCCAGCCGTGTATGTTGCATGTAACTTCAACAACACCGGGTTTACTTAGAGTTACGGAATCTTTTAAGCCCTTTTTGGGCTGGGAAAGCTGAAAAATAGTCTCATAGTCCTGAACACCATTTGCTTCATGTTTAACCGCATCCCTGTTTACTATCTCAAGGGTGCTCCCCGCTCCCATTGCTATTACCCTCGGTTGAAACTCACATTTTTCCTGGACAAGTACCTTGGTTACTTTTGAAGGCTTTCCAGTGCCTTCCACAAAAACAACCGCATTCTTAACTCCGCCGTCCTTGGAAATCTCGTAAACCCTGTCTATCTTGTAACCCCTACCGCAGACTTCCTTGTCCTTTGTTATCAGCTTTCTGCGGTTCTTGAGCTTCCTTTTACCGGTATAAACCACCTTCCCCTCAATAACACCCGTTCCTTTAGAAGATGCAAGGACTGTGGCGTCAAAGTCATAAGTCTTGACGTACCTGATGTTGTAGTGGCTCTTTTCAGTGGCAACAGCTGCCGGGATTGTGAGAAGTATTGCTACAGCAGGGATTGTCCTTTTAACCATGACCTTGCCCCTCCTTTACTTAATATCTAATAAGCACTACTTGATAATAGTTTGCAATAAAAATTTTTAATGGAAATTATAAGGATAATTTATTAATTCTCAATTGCTATTTATTCTCAATTCAACCAGTATAGCTTAGTTACTGATACAATAACATCGCTATGAAGGTCCCCCTGTCATGGCTTGGTGAATATGTGCAGATTGAGGATCTCAGCGCAGAGGAGATAGCCAAGGCACTTACGATGAAGAGTGCGGAAACCTCCATTGAAAGATTTGGCGGAGATTGCGAGGGCATAAGGTCAGCTACCGTTGAGGAAATCAAAAAGAGTGCCAGGGGGGACCTTATGCTGGTTACTGTGTGGGACGGGCACTCCAAATACCAGGTGGCTACCGCTGATGGCTCTGTTGAAAAGGGGGAAAAGGTTCTCTTTGCCCCGGAAGGTGCAAAGGTAAATGGTAAAGCTGTCTCAAAAAAGAAGTTCGGAGAATTTGTTTCTGAGGGAATGTTGATCTCTGCCCAGGACCTCGGGCTTGAAGAAAAGAGTGAGGGCATCCTCAGGCTTGATGCTGACACACCTCCGGGGGAGGACGGAAGCATTTTACTGGGAATCGGGGAAGAGATCCTTGAGGTTGACATAACTCCCAACAGGGGTGACCTATTGAGTCTTCGGGGAGTTGCGAGAGATCTTGGTGCGATCCTCGGCAGGGAGATTAAAACTGATGAACCACCGGTCTTTGAGGAAACAGGAAACATAGAGATAGAGGTACAAGACAATGATTGCAGGAGATACAGAGGAGTTATTATCTCGGGAATAACGAACACAACAGCACCCTTATGGCTCAGAAAAAGGCTCTGGCAGTGTGGGCTGAGACCTATCAATGCTGTGGTTGATATCACCAACTACATTCTTCTCCTTGAGGGACAGCCACTCCATGCCTTTGACCTCTCCAAACTGAGTCTACCGATAGCTGTAAGAGCCTCTGCAAAAGGAGAGAGGATAGTAACCCTTGACGGTGAAGAAAGGGAACTGCCAGAGGGTACACTGATAATTGCAGATTCAAAGGGACCTGTTGCGGTCGCCGGTGTCATGGGTGGCCTCGGGTCTTCCGTTGATGAAAGCACAGAGGAAATACTTCTTGAGTCTGCATACTTCCAGCCAGTTAGGGTAAGGAAGGGATCCTCTGCCCTTGGCCTCAGAACGGAGAGCAGTTACAGGTTTGAGAGAAACGTTGACATTGAGAATGTCAGAAGGTCTCAGGACAGAGCGGTTTCCCTGATCACTTCAATTTGCGGTGGTAAGGTTACAGCAGTAAAGGACATTTACCCGTCTCCCTACAAACCAGCGAGGGTTTTTCTTTCTTGGGGGAAACTCAAGCGGTACGCCGGAAAAGATATTCACCCCGAAGAGGTATCCTCAACCCTTAATGCCCTCGGGATTGAAAACACACTAAAGCCCTGTGGTGTTGAGGCAGAAATCCCATCCCACAGATCCTTTGACCTCTCAAGGGACGTTGACCTGATAGAGGAAATAATGAGAATTAAAGGGCTTGACTCCTTTGGAACAAAACCACTGACTGTCCAGTCTGAATCAAAGGTTAAGGAGAACCTCTTGGAGGAGATCAGGAGCCTCTTGAGGGCGAAGGGACTCAGTGAAGTTATCAACATACCCTTTGATGAACTTGAAATTTACCGGAAGCTTGAGCTGGAAGAGCCAGAGACGTTTTTAATCAACCCCCTCGTCCCGAGCCAGAGGTATCTCAGATCCTCTCTAATTCCTGGTCTTATCAGGTCTGCTGTCTTTAACCTCTCACACTACAACAGAGACCTTGCCCTCTTTGAGGTGGGTCAGGTCTTTACAAAAGGAGGAGAGGAACCTCGCCTCGGGATTCTCCTTGCAGGAACTAAGGACACCCTGGGAGGTGAGAGCTGGAATGCAAGAGACGTCGTTGATCTTATATGGGCTCTATCCTCGCTCTCTGGGAAAAAGGTGGAAATTGAAGAGGCAGAGATTCCCTATCTTCATCCGGGTATGAGTGCTGTGTTCATCGTTGAAGGAAAACAAGTTGGTGCGGGGGGAAGATTGAACCCGAGACTTGGAAAGGAAATGGAACTCGTGGATGGGGTCATTATCGCAGAGATCACCCTTGCAGGTCTGCTTGAGTCCGATAGAAGGTACTTTAGACCCGTATCCAAGTTCCCTCCCGTTCACAGGGACCTTGCCCTTGTCGTGGACAAAAATCTCTCGGTGAGTAAATTATTAAATGAGATTAAATCTCAGCTTGGCGATATGGTAGAGGAGATGGCTGTATTTGATATTTATGCCGGTGACAAGGTAGGGGAAGGCAAGAAGAGCGTAGGAATCCGGATCGCTCTACGGAGTATGGAGAGAAGCCTGTCTGGTGAGGAGGTGCAGGATTTGATCGATGGTCTTGTTAAAAAACTCCGGGACAGGCTGGGTGTGAAGTTGAGATAAAACCGCCTGCCCTGCTGGTGCCCCCGGGGATTAAAATTGGGGCCTACACGTGGGCTGAAAGGGAACCCGGCTTCGGAGGGGTCTCATCAGGGACCCTCCGAGAGGGATCCCACCTGATGGTAAGAGGCCCGCAGAGGTCTCTGGTGGGCACCTCAGGGCGGGTTTGATACCCCTTGCCTTCCCCTCCTGGAAACAGGAGGTGGAAGTTGGAAGCTTTAACAAGCAAAGAAGAGATAAGAAGGGAGCTCAAGCTCAGAAGATGCTCCCTGACAAAGGAACACAAGCTAAAACTTGACTCTGAGCTCATAAAGAACCTGAAAAGGGTAAAAGAGTTCAATGAAGCAGAAAAAATCCTCTTTTTCTTCCCCGTGAGGGGTGAGCCCGATATTGTGCCCCTTCTTGAAATCTGCCTTGAAGAAGGGAGGGAAGTGCTTCTCCCTGCCGTTAAGGGTGAGGAACTGATACCAAAAAGGATTTATTCCCTTGGGGATCTGGAAAAAGGTAAGTTCGGCATCCCCGAACCTCAGGATGGTGAGCCCGTTGATCCCACTTCCATTGAACTTATCCTTGTCCCTGGGCTCGCCTTTGACACTGAATGTTTCAGGCTCGGATGGGGGAAGGGTTACTACGACAGGCTCCTGAAAAGAGCAGGTGGATACTCAATCGGCGTTGCCTACTCCTTTCAGGTGCTCGACAGACTGCCGCGGGACAGCTGGGACATACCCGTAAAGGCGGTGGTCACAGAAAAAGAACTAATAAGGAGGTAAGAAATGGATGGCATGGTTATTGTTGGACTTGGACTCCTTGCTCTTGGAATAGGTGCGATAGCGATGGCTGTTGTTATAAGCAAAAAGAAACAGCAACAGCCTCAGAAACCATCTATCAGTGAGGAGGAGATCTTAAGCAAGGTGAGACAGGCTGAAGAGGACGCCAGAAGGATCCTGAAGGAAGCAGATGAGAGGGCTAAGGAAATCATTGAATCCGCGAAGGAAGAGGCAAAGAGGCTCAGGGAAGAGCTGGAAGAAAGAAAGGAAGAGGTAAGAAAGCTTGAGGAAAACCTTCACTCAAGAGAAAGACAGCTCGACAGAAAATGGGAAGTAATTGAAAGACGTGAAGAAGAGATCTACAGGAGAGAAAAAGAGGTCAGGGAGTACGAAAAACAGGTCGAGGCAAAGGAAAAAGAGGTCCTTGAACTTGAGGATAGGCTTAATCAAGAAAGGGAAGAGATAAAGAAAATGAAAGATCAGGAAGTTCTGGAACTTCAGAGGATCGCCTCAATGACCGCCGAGGAAGCAAAGGAAGAACTCATGAGAAGGGTTGAAGAGCAGGCAAAGGTTGATGCGATGAAACTAATCAAGAGGATTGAGGAAGAGGCAAAGGAAAAGGCGGAGATGGAGGCAAAAAGGATAGTCACCACTGCGGTTCAGAGGATCTCACCCCAGATCGCGATAAATTACACCACTACTTCCGTTGAGCTTCCAAGTAACGAGTTCAAGGGCAGGATCATTGGAAGGGAAGGGAGAAACATAAGAACCTTTGAGCTTCTCACAGGCGTTGACCTCATCATTGATGACACCCCCGACGTTGTGACGATCTCTTCCTTTGACCCCCTAAGGAGAGAGATCGCCAAGGAAGCCCTTGAGAGGCTCATTCAGGACGGAAGGATCCATCCCGCAAGGATTGAGGAAGTTGTGGATGAGGTCAAGAAAGAAATGGACGAGAGGATCAGAAAGATGGGTGAGGAAACCGCCTTTGAGCTGGAACTCCACGACATCAACCAGGGGCTTTATTACTACATAGGAAAGCTTTACTTCAGAACAAGCTACTCTCAGAACGTTCTCCTGCACTCCAAGGAAGTTGCCCACCTTGCGGGG
The DNA here is from genome assembly GCA_027049085.1 of Aquificaceae bacterium. GTDB lineage: Bacteria > Aquificota > Aquificia > Aquificales > Aquificaceae > Hydrogenivirga. The sequence goes on from JALTVH010000136.1 coordinate 10,388, forward strand.
ATGATGGCTGAGGAGCTCGGCCTTGATGCAAAGCTAGCAAGGAGAGCGGGCCTCCTTCACGATATAGGTAAATCCATCTCTCACGAGCTCGGCGGCTCCCACACCGATATCGGGGTTGACCTGTGCAGAAAGTACGGTGAGCCCGATGCAGTTATAAATGCCATCAAAGCCCACCACGAGGAAGAACCTGTCAGATACCCGGAGGTGGCTCTTGTGTGCGCTGCAGATGCCCTTTCGGCAGCAAGGCCCGGGGCACGGCGTGAAACCCTTGAGGCTTACCTAAAGAGACTGGAAAAGCTTGAAGAGGTGGTCAGGTCCTTTGAAGGCGTTGCCAACGCCTACGCTGTTCAGGCTGGAAGGGAAGTTCGTGTCATCGTAGACCCCGAAGAGATCACCGACGAGCAGGCACACATGCTCTCAAGGGAAATCGCCAAAAAGATTGAAGAGGAGATGGAGTACCCCGGCCAGATAAAGGTGGTGGTCATCAGAGAGATCAGGCATGTGGAGTATGCAAAATAAAGCTATCATCAGATAAATATTCCCCCAGGGGGTCCCCCTCCTGGGTTATAAATAATGGCTCCTGTTATGGACTGGGGAAAAGCGACCAGGTATTTTATTCATAACGTAACGGTCAAGAGGAGTTACCTCAAACCTGAATGGATTAACAGAGCCAGGAAAGGTGAAGGGATTGCGAAAGAAGAAATTCAGGACGATGGTAGAATCCGAAGGTGGATCCTAATAAAAGAAGAGGATAAATATTTAAGGGTGGTCTTTATGCCTGACGGAGAGACTGTTCATAATGCCTTCTTTGATAGAAATTTTAAAGAGGAGGATTAAAGGATGAAGGTGAGATACTTCCCTGACACAGATACCCTGTATATAGAAATTTCTGAGGCCCCAAGTGAAGAATCAGAAGAGGTCACAGATGGCGTAGTGGTTGATTACGATAGCAACGGAAAGGTCGTGGGAATAGAAATAGAACACTTTACAGAGAAGTTCAGGGACAAGCCAGCAGATATACCGCTCAAGCTTGCACCTGTTTGATTACTTCTTAAGGGCTATGCAACTACAAATACCATCCATCCTAATTCTTCTAATCCGCTCCCCAAATAGCATCCCCAAATGAAATGACCTTTTTTCTCCCGAAGGCGCACCTCTTAGCAAAGTATTTCACTGATCTATCAAGCTCTCCATATGTTACATTTGCCCCCACTGCACAGACAGGGGATAAAAATCTGCGTCTCTTAAATCTCCCCTTCCATCATAGAGAGGGTTTTCAAGGGCTGACTCAATTGCTTCTATCCCATCCTTTTTCGGCTCACCTATCCCAATATACGCACTTTTCCCCGCTGAACTTTTGAAGAGCGACACCACATCCTTCCAGTCAAGATGTATAACCCCCCACTCAGACAGAAGGGGAAGAATTAGAGATTTTAAGATTCTGGACGTAACTATGTTCGCACTTTTAAAAGCTTCTCACACCGTCAGCTTATCCCAGGGAATTTTGTTGTCGTCCACAATTATGGTGAAGTCAGCCGACTCTTTCACCTCTTCCAGGGCTTTCAAAGCTTTCTCTCTCATCCCTTTTCCTTCAAAACCAAAGGGAAGGGGGACTAAAGCAACGCTACTCTGTACGTACCCCTGAGGGTAGCTCCGGTAGAAAGTGGTCATATCTCTGCCAAAGTTCACAAGTGCACTTGCACCTGTTTTGAAACCTCCGAGACCAGCTACGAATATAGTCCCTACTGCTTCTTTAAATTGAGGAATCTCTATTCCATCAAGCTCCTCAAGGGAATAAATGTTGCTTATATAGGGGTTTCCGTTTTTCTTTATATGCTCAATTTAAGAAGTCTTATCACAGTAAAAGAATTAAGCCTGGGTTTCCCTTGGGTTGATCTCGGAGCAGAATTCATTGATAACCTCACGACCCATTATGCCAAGTCCTACAACGTTGAGCCATCTTTCGGGAAGGATACTTTCAGACATAACTACCTCCCTTGGTTTCTTTATACAGCTTTACAAATTCATCAACCAGGTTCTCCGTAGCATTCTTTAGTTTTTCAAACTCACTAAAGTAGTAGTCAGCGAGAGCTTCATAACCTTCTTCCAGACTATCCTTACTCTTCTCAAGTATTTCCATATAAAACTCCTTTTGCCTCATATCTCCATAGTAGGAATAAAAGTATTTCCACAAAATCCAGTGGTTTGAAGGCTTCCAATTGCCAGATAAAGCTTCCTTTAATATGCTTTTAATCTGCGCAAATATTTCCTTCCACTCCGCTGGTAAATCTTGCGTCCTTTCCCAATCTCCAGCGAAGGGAATTTGGTCATTATACTTTGTAATGCCAAAGTATAAATAGCAAAGATTTTCCCTATCATGTTCAATCCCATATTTAAGTATGGGCTTTCCGTTTACCACCCACTCCTCTCTGTATATGGTTATATTTCCATATTTCTTCCTCTCAAGAAAGCCGTTGTCCTCAAGTTTATATCCGTAGAACGGATCATTGGGATTTTTGGTTCTCTTCGTGATCTTCTCAACTAACCTTCTGAGAGTGCTTTCTCTCATTGAAAGTTTTATGTCTTCAAAGTGATTCCATATATCCCACACAAGTTCAAATTTTTCTATTCTGTCTTGAACAGTTCTCTCAGACAGATAATCATCAATTAGCTCTTTCACATCAAATTTCATTTCACTCACCTCCTTTCAGCTTTATTTACCTTTGAATCTGCGCTTTTCTCTCTTCTACTGAGCGGTCAAGTAACTCCTCTAAATCGGGAGTCTTTCTAACCATCTCATATACCCTCTTAAAGTAGTTGAAAAAGAAATCCACTATCTCTGATGGATTTAACAATATAGTTTGGTAATACTCCAAATCGCTATACTTCCATTCTGTTATAGGTAAGTAGCCTAAGTAGTTTCGATGAGTAAGCCTAAAACCGTGCTTTGCTAATATGTCACATATTTGTTTTTCATTTTCTGTAACAAATGGTTTATTTCTAGCAATACCTATAGTAGGCCACCCTTTATTCCACTTTTCAACACAAATAGCATAAATTCCTCTATCGTTCTCATTTTGTTTCCAATCTGGTTTAGCAACATACAGGCTACTCCAATTAAGCTGAGTGATTATAAAAGGTTCTTCAAGAATATTCTCTCTAATCTTGTTTTCAAGAGGTTTAAACACCTTGTTCATGGATAATTCACTCTTTATTTTGTCAAAGCTTTCCCGTACATCCCACGCAATTTCAAACTTCTCCCTTTTCTCTTCAGGAGTCCCTTCAAACAGATATTCCTCAATTATCTTCTCTCTGTCCATCATCGCTCACCTCCCTGCAATTCTCTTCTATCCAGCTGATAAAGTCCCTTATGAACCACCTTACTTTGTCAGCTTCGCACTCTTTAAGGCACTCCTCCAACCAAGGGAGTAGGAGTTGTTTATAGCTCAAGGTTATAAGCTTTCCCTTATCCTCAAGCTCAGCTCTCTCATCTTTCGGAATACTCCACTCTGAAGGCTCTCTACCGTCACAGGTCAGGAAAATCAGCAGGTAATCCTTGCCCTTATTTGCCAAATATTCCCCGTAATCCTTGAGCTGATCCTTTTGATCTCCTGCCCATATCTTGTTCTCTATCCCTATCACGAAATTCGGCAGGTCTATAAGTATGTCTACTCTCCTCCCCTTGTCCGTGCTATGTTCGGTTTCAACTTTAGCATTACCAATCTCACCGACATCTTCCATAGGGTTCTCAATCCCTATCTCCTTTAGGCATTTTCTCAAAGTCTCCGCAAACTTTTTCAAAAATACATTCCCTTGCCCATGAACACCATCAGGTTCAAGCAATAGACCTATGAGCCTTGATATGGTTTTCTCTTCCAGCGCAAGTATGCTCACCAGGTTAAAGTCCGAGGCAAGGTACTTGTCCATCTGCGCCTTAACACTTTTGGCTACACGGTATCTAAAGAGCAGGTTCCCGAAGAACCTGCCCAGCTTTTGTTTGTATTCAACTTCTGTCATATCTTCACCTCCCTAAAAAGTCTTCCTCCAGTATCAATTCCCTAAAAATACATTCCAAAAAAATGCTTGAACTAAACATTATGCTGTCAAAGTGTTTGTAGGTAGATTCCAAAATCCTTCTGAAGTCCGAGGCCTCTACAAGAATAGTTGGAACCCAGCAGTTATAAAATACACCTCCTACTAAGCGTTTCCCGGGTTTATAACGCAGAAAGTTGACTAAGAGCCTCAATGGTCTGACAGTTGTGTATCAACGACTTGAAATCCGCAATTGTAAGTTATTGGTATTGAAAGGAATTCTGGAAACCGAACTTAAAGCATACGAGGACGGAAGTCTCCTATTGTTTTAGAATATTTATCGCTCAGCGGGTGTGGCGGAACTGGCAGACGCGCCGGACTCAGGATCCGGTGCCCGCAAGGGCGTGAGGGTTCGACTCCCTCCACCCGCACCACAAAGGGAAATAAATGAGGCTCCTGATAATCGGGGATATTATCGGCAAACCGGCAAGAAAGTGCCTGAGGGAAGTGCTTCCAGATCTGAGGGATCAGCTCTCGCCGGACCTCATTATTGCAAACGTTGAGAATGCCTCCGGCGGATTTGGTCTGACAAAGAAGGTTTACAAAGAGCTCAAAGATCTTGGCATTGACCTCTTCACTTCCGGCAACCACATCTGGGACAAGAAGGAGGTCCTTGAGTTCATAGACACCGCCCCCGACCTCCTGAGACCTGCCAATTATCCTGCCGGAGTACCCGGGAGGGGCTTTGCAACCGTTGAAGTTAATGGTGGCAAAAAGGTCACAGTTATAAACCTGATGGGAAGGATATTCCTTGATCCCAACCTTGACAACCCCTTCAGGAAGTTTGATGAGATTTACGAGGAGGTCAGGGAGATCTCTCACGCTGTGGTGGTTGACTTTCACGCAGAGACCACCTCGGAAAAGTGGGCTTTCGGACTCTATGCAGATGGAAGGGCTTCTGTAGTGTATGGCACCCACACCCATATTCCCACTGCTGACGAGACGATCCTTCCTGAAGGAACCGCCTACGTCACCGACGTGGGAATGACAGGTGCCCTCTTTTCCGTTATTGGAATGAGGGCGAGGGAACCGATTGAGAGGTTCCTTTACGGTATGCCGAGAAGGTTTCAGGTAGAAGATAAAGGGGATATAATTTTTAACTCCATAGTCGTTGACATCGGTGATGAGGGGAGGGCTGTGGAAATAAAGAGGATTAAGAGGATCCTCAAATGATGATCCTTATTGCCCTGCTTTTCCTGATCAATCCTGGCCATTCTGCAGGGCTTCCGGCAGAGTATGAGCTGTTAAAAAAATTCAGGGAAACCAAGGATATAGGAACGGGGCTGTTCCTGCTTGATAATTACTCTGACGCAGTATTCATTGATGAGCTCAGGATTGAGCTTGCGGAAGTTCTGATCCAGAGCGGTGAAAGAGCCCTTGCAAGGAAGGTGCTGTCAAAGACGGACCTCAGCAAATTAAGGTACGAATACGCCCAGAAGGCTGCGGATATGTGGCTTGAGCTTTCCCTTGATCCCTATACTCTCCTGATCAACTTCCCGGAAAAGGTACCTCACCTCTTAAAAAAGTACAGGCTAAACAAAGAGGACAGAGGAAGAGTCCTTTCACGATTAATAAGGTTCCGCCACTTTGACGCTGTTCTCTCTTACAGCGAAGCAGGTTGCTTCTACAGAGGCCTCGCCCTCTACAGAAAAAAGAAGTACGTTAAGGCTATCAAAGTACTCAGCAAATGTCCAGATAAACGGGCAGGGACCTACGGTGTTCTTTCCTACCTTAGACTCGGCAACGTGAAGGGTGCTGTGAGCTTCGTGAGAAGGAGGAAAGATGAGGACCTTTACTTTCTTCTTGGAAAGGGCTTCCTTAGTGCAGGAAAGCTTAAGAAAGCAAGGAGATTCATCCAGAGGTCAGGCTTTAACCTCAGACGGTTTTTCTATGAGGGACTGATCACTTACGCCCAAGGGAGATACAGGCAGTCCTATGAGCTCTTTTCAAGGAGCCTGAAATATGCAAAAACGGATAGAGAAAAAGCAAAGGTCCACTTCTGGATATTCAAGTCCCTGATTAAAATAGGTGCCTACGACCTTGCCCTTGACCACCTAAAAAAGGCAAGGACAGATAACAGCTTCTACTCCGTGGTTGCAAGGTTCTACCTCAGGGACGAGATCGAGCTTCCCCCGAATTACGTGGTTGCCCACAACCCTTCCAGCGAGCTCTTTGAAAGGTTAAAAAGCATAAAGCTTGCAGGCTTTGACCACTACTTCAGGCTTGAGGTCATCAAAAACCTTGAACGGCTGTCCAGAGAGGACCTCATCCTTCTCAAGAACCTTGACCCCTATATAGCCATAAAAGCGGGGATCAAGCTCTACGGGAGTGACTCGGACATAGTTTACTTCCTACTCTACGCAACTCCCTTTGAGGAAGTGGTAGAAGAGGCATCAAGGAAGTTCGGCATTGAGAAGGCGCTTATATACGCAGTAATGAAGCAGGAGAGCCTCTTCAACGATAGGGCAGTCTCAAGGTCAATGGCAAAGGGCGTTATGCAACTTCTGGACAGGACGGCGAGGTGGAAGGCGAGGCGAATAGGCTATGAGATAGGCAACATCTTTGACCCTAAGGACAACATTATGCTCGGAACCGCCTATCTCAGGTTTCTCCTTGACCTATGGAACGGAGACCTTGTTAAAGCCCTTGCGTCTTACAACGCCGGTCAGGGTGCTGTTTCAAGATGGCGGGACTACAACGATTCCTATCTTTACATTGAGCTTATCCCTTACAACGAGACGAGAAATTACGTTAAGAAGGTTTTGAGAAACTACTACATCTACAGGCTTTTGTTCAAATAAACCTCTCTGTTTCGAGGTACTCTATTGGCTTGCGTCCCGCAAAGCCGTCGTTCAGCTCATGCCAGTACATGATGGTTTCTTCATCCTCCTTCCAGCACAGCCATATATAGCGACCGTCGTGGTAGGAAAGGAAGTCAACAAGTATAGGCTCAACCCCCTTAATGACACCACCAAGCTCTTCAACCCGGAGGAATCCTCTCTTTATCACGCTCTCAATTTCCTTAACCTTTGTCTGGTAGTACATCTTTTCAAGGTCGTCGCTCTCATCCTCAAGACGTGAGTAAGCTTCATAGAGCTCTTCCTTTTTCATGTTTATATCTTCAATTATCGGCTTTATCTTGACCAGCAGTTCCCTTGCCTCTTCCAGGGTAAAAACCTTCATGTTCTTAAATATGTCATCGGTGGGAGCTCTGTCAATTTCAAATATATTATTAAAGAGCCACGGAGGTGAAATATGATAGCGGTCTTGCTTTTGATGCTGGTCAGTGTCAGTTTTTCTATCCCAAAGCTTGTATCCCCTGAGTGGCTTAAAGA
>JALTVH010000137.1 GCA_027049085.1 Aquificaceae bacterium
ACCTCCCTCAACTACAGTAATAAAATGATATTCTCATGGAAAGAAGACCCATCATAGTCATTAACTTCGGCTCACAGTACGTCCAGCTGATTGCAAGGAGGGTGCGGGAACTCGGTGTTTACAGTGAGATCCTCAGCTGGGACGCTCCCCTTGAGGAAATAAAAAGGAAAAATCCTTATGGAATTATTTTTTCGGGAGGTCCAGCATCGGTTTATGAACCTGATGCGCCCCTGCCACCGCAAGGTATTTATCAAATCGGGATACCGATTCTCGGTATCTGCTACGGCCTCCAGGTTGTAGCCCACCAGCTCGGTGGTAGAGTGGTTAAGGCAGATCATCAGGAGTATGGCAGGGCACCTCTCAGGATAATAAAACCCGATCCCCTATTTGAGGGCATACCAGAGAGCTTTGATGTGTGGATGAGTCATGCGGACAGGGTTGAGGAGCTTCCCCCAGGCTTTGAGAGGATTGCAGACTCTCCCGGCTCACCAAATGCTGTTATTGCTGGGAAAGATAAAAAGATATACGGTCTTCAGTTCCATCCGGAAGTGGCTCATACAGAGCACGGAAAGGAAATCCTCGGGAACTTTCTCTTCAGGATATGTGGTGCCAGGAAAAACTGGGAGATGGGCGACTTCATAGAGGAAAAGGTAAAGGAGATCAGGCATCAGGTCGGTGATGCTACCGTTATATCCGCGCTGTCGGGGGGTGTTGACTCAACGGTTGCTTCAGTTCTCGTCAACAGGGCAATTGGGGGCAGGCTACACTGCTTCTTTATTGACCATGGCCTGCTCAGATTGAACGAAAGACAGGAAGTGGAGTCAAACCTCAGGTCCCTGGGTCTGAACGTAAGAACAATAGACGCCAGCGACCTGTTTCTTGATAGGCTGAGGGGCGTTGAGGATCCTGAAGAAAAAAGGAAGATAATCGGGAGAACCTTCATTGAGGTCTTTGAAAGGGAAGCAAGTAAGGTAAAAGGGGCAGAGTTTCTCCTCCAGGGGACTCTGTACCCTGATGTGGTTGAGAGCGCGGGGATAAGGGGATCCGCCAAGATAAAGACCCACCACAACGTGGGTGGACTTCCTGAAAGGATGAATCTGAAGCTCCTTGAACCTCTCAGGGAACTCTTCAAGGATGAGGTGAGGGAAATCGGAAAACTCCTGGGGGTGCCTTCTGAGATACTCAAAAGGCATCCATTCCCAGGTCCAGGGCTTGCTGTGCGGATCATAGGTGAAGTAAACAGGGAAGATCTGGAAGTGCTGAGGAAAGCAGACAGGATATTTATTGATGAACTGAAAAAAGCAGGTTTTTATGATGAGGTATGGCAAGCTTTTGCGGTTCTCCTTCCAATAAGGTCTGTGGGTGTTATGGGGGACGTGAGGACCTACGAAAAGGTGATAGCTCTGAGGGCTGTAGAGAGCACCGATGGGATGACCGCTGACTGGTCACGGTTGCCTCATGAGTTTCTTGACAGAGTCGCCCGCCGAATTATAAACGAGGTGAGAGGGGTGGGAAGGGTAGTCTACGATATTTCCTCAAAACCCCCCTCAACAATAGAATGGGAGTAAGGGTGCCCTCACTTGGGAGGGCACTTGGGGGAAGGATTTCTATCCTTGAACTTGAGGCTCCAGGCTATCGCCTCTTTAACAGCCTCGTTCTTTTCCTCTTCCGTTAATTCAGTCTTGTACTTGAGAATTGTTCCCTGAACGAGAACCCAGGGATCCTCGCCCACTTTGTCCCTGTTGAGGTCGTAGATGGCAGGCCAGTATAGGGAGTTGTTATAAACCTTCTCGGAAATCTCCCAGAGGGTGTCACACCAGCCAACCTTTACTTTTCCAAAGCCAACACCCGGGGTGGGCTTTTCCTCAATCACCTCAACCTTCGGTTGAGGTTTGGCTGCCAGCTTTGAGGCGAGCTTCTCTTTGGCAGATTCAAGGAGGTTCCTTGCGTCACCGAGAAGCCCCCTTGCCTCATTGAGGTTGTTCCTTGCTTCTTCAAGGTTTTTCTTGGGTGCTTCCTTCTCTTTATTGACCTCTTCAAGGACGGGCTTTGTTGCACATCCCTGGTTTGTGACAAAAACCGCAGACAGTCCTATTACAGGAAGGAGCGCTATCAGTTCTCTTCTCATTCCATTCCCTCCTGTTTACTGGGTAAGCTCATCAACCTTTTTATTGATCTCTTCAGCCATCGCTTTAAGGTCCTGGGCTTCCTTCTTGAGCTCTTCGGTGTCCTTCTTCACCTGCTCCGTTTCCTTTTTAAGGGCGTCAATTTCCTTTCTGAGGGCTTCAACTTCCTCAGATTTCTGGGCGCAGGACTGACCGAAGATAGCCAGGGCGAGAATTCCAGCCAAAGGGGCTAATGTCCTTATCTTTTTCATATCCGTTCCCTCCTTCGTAGTTCTATCGTCTAATATAATATCATTTTTAATGCCGAAAAGAAAAGACCTTAAGAAGATCCTCATCATCGGATCAGGTCCAATCATAATCGGTCAGGCGGCAGAATTTGATTACTCTGGAACACAGGCCTGTAAGGCTCTGAAGCAGGAAGGGTATGAAGTTGTCCTCGTTAACTCCAACCCCGCCACGATCATGACCGATCCTGGAATTGCGGACAGAACCTACATTGAACCCCTCACACCCGAGATCCTTGAAACGATCATAAAGATTGAGTCTCCCGATGCCCTTCTGCCGACTCTGGGCGGTCAGACTGCCCTTAACCTGGCGGTAAAACTCTACGAAGAGGGGATCCTTGAGAAATACTCCGTTGAGATGATAGGCGCAAATTACGAAGCAATCAAAAAGGGAGAGGACAGGGACCTCTTCAGGAACGCCATGAACAACATAGGACTCAAGGTTCCCGAGAGCGCTGTTGTTTCAAGCACAGAGGAAGCCCTTGAGGCAGTGAAAAAAATAGGATTTCCCGTCATTCTCAGACCTGCCTTTACTCTTGGAGGAACAGGTGGCTCCATCGCATACAACATTGAGGAATTCAGAGAAAAGATAGAAACCGCCCTCAAGACCTCACCGATCCATCAGGTTCTCCTTGATAAGTCCCTCATCGGCTGGAAGGAATTTGAGTTTGAGGTGATCAGGGATAAGGCGGACAACGTTATCATAGTGTGTTCCATTGAAAACTTTGACCCCATGGGCGTTCACACAGGCGACTCAATTACCGTGGCACCAGCTCAAACACTGACAGACAAGGAGTATCAGATCCTCAGAGACACATCCATTGCGGTTATCAGAGAGATCGGAGTGGACACTGGAGGATCCAACATCCAGTTCGCTGTGAGTCCAGAAAATGGTGACTTCTACGTTATTGAAATGAACCCAAGGGTCTCACGTTCCTCAGCCCTTGCTTCCAAGGCAACGGGCTTTCCAATAGCTAAGGTCGCTGCAAAACTTGCGGTGGGCTATACCCTTGATGAACTCAAGAACGATATAACAAAATTCACTCCTGCTTCCTTTGAGCCTTCCATTGACTACGTTGTGGTGAAGATCCCCCGCTTTGATTTCAGGAAGTTCCCGGAGGCTGACAGAACGCTCACAACCATGATGAAGTCCGTCGGTGAGGTCATGGCCATCGGCAGAACCTTTAAAGAAGCCTTCCTCAAGGCTATCAGGAGCCTTGAGCTTGACCGCTACGGCCTCTCCTTTCCGAGGATTGAGTGCGACGATAAGGACCTTGTCAGAAATCTCCGTGTGCCCAATGAGGACAGGATATGGTACGTTGTGGAGGCACTCAGAAAAGGATGGGGCATCGATGAGGTCTATGAGCTGACGGGTATAGACAGGTGGTTTCTCTTCAACATCAAGCAGATTGTTGACCTTGAGAGCCGTCTGAGGGAGGGAGATCTGACAGAGGACCTCCTCAGGGAAGCAAAGGAGATCGGCTACTCGGATTATGAGATCGCAAAGCTTAAAGGAATTAGCGAATCAGAGGTAAGGAAGCTGAGGACAGGCATGGGAATAAAGCCCGTCTTTAAGGGGGTTGACACCTGTGCCGGAGAGTTCGTTGCATACACGCCGTACTATTACTCTTCCTATGAGGTTCCTTACTACACCGCCGAAGGCGGTCCTTTTTATGACGAAGATTAAAGATATAAGCATATTTTTAAAAATTTTTTCAGCATTAAGAAATCTTATC
>JALTVH010000138.1 GCA_027049085.1 Aquificaceae bacterium
TTATCCCTTACATTGAGGGAGACGGAATAGGTCCCGAGATAACGCCTGCGATGATCCACATTGTCAACACGGCTCTTGAGAAAACCTACGGCGGTTCAAGGGTTATCCACTGGGTTGAGGTTCTTGCAGGAGACAAGGCAGAGGAAAAGACGGGCGAAAGGCTCCCCCAGGAAACCCTTGAAGTGCTCAAGAGTGCGGTCGTCAGCATAAAGGGACCTCTCGGAACACCTGTAGGTAAGGGAGTTCGCTCAATAAATTCGGCCCTCAGGCGTGCCTTTGATTTCTACTCGGCGGTTCGCCCCGTTTACTGGATGGGCCAGCCCACGCCGATCCCCGATCCTCAGAGGGTTGATGTGGTCGTTTTCAGAGAAAACACCGACGACGTCTATGCTGGAATTGAGTTCTTTGCCGGGTCAGAGGAGGCAAGGAAGGCAAGGGAGTTTCTTATAAAGGAGATGGGGGCAAAGGAAAGCGGTTTTCCAGAAGACGTGGGGATAACGGTTAAGCCCATGAGCGAGTCCAAAACCAAGAGACATGTGAGGAAGGCTCTCAGGTATGCCCTTGAAAACGGGAGAAAGAACGTAGCGGTGATCGGTAAAGGTAACATTATGAAGGCAACGGAGGGCGCCTTTATAAACTGGGCTTTCGAGGTGGCAGAGGAGCCCGAATTTAAAGGCAGGGTCCTCACCGACCCTGAGGTTGAGCCAGGAGAGGGACAGGTCAGGCTTGCAAAGGTCATCACAGACCAGATGCTTATGCAGCTTGTTCTCAGGCCAAATGCCTGGGATGTGATAATAGCCCAGAACCTCAACGGGGACTATGTTTCTGACCTTGCTGCGGCACTGATCGGAGGACCAGGCTTTGTGCCAAGCGGTAACATAGGAGACGGCTACGCCCTTTTTGAGAGCACCCACGGAACCGCCTGGGATATAGCGGGCAAAGGCATAGCCAACCCCCTTTCACTAACCCTTTCGGGAGCGATGATGCTTGAGTATTTAGGCTGGAAAGAGGCGGCGGATAGGATATATTCCGCAGTTAAGAAGACCTTTGAGGACAGGGTGGGAACTCCTGACGTGGCAAATGGTTTCAACAAGCTTGGAGTTGAGGCCAAAGCGGTCTCCACTTTAGAGTACGCTCGGGAGATAGCAAGCAGGATTTAAATTATGGGTATGGCTGTAAAGGAAAAGCTTTCCAAGGAAGAGAGGCGCGAACTTCTCAAGGCACTCATCTACGAAAAGGTTAAAGGCAAACCCATATACTACAGAGACTACAAGAAGGTCTTGGAGGGGACACTTCAGCCGGAGGCGGTGATGGGGAGTAATGAACTGCAATCACTGATCGTTAGTTTAATCCTGAAATATCTGTTTAAGGTTTTGCCAGATGGCTTCACAGTTTTAACCAAAGAGCTTGGCTTCTTTACTTCCCCACGGAGTTTCAGGAGTCTTGATATTGCGATTTATAAAAAAGAAGAGATGAAAAAACCACAGGATAAGCACACGAAGCGCGTCCCTATCGTGGTTATAGAGATAGACACCAAAGCGGATCTGAGCAAGTATTCAAGCTTTGAGGAGTATATGTATGAGAAGACCACCGAACTCCTTGATGCTGGTGTAGACAAGGTTATCTGGTATATGACTAAGGTAAAGAAAGTTCTTACTGCGGAAAAGGGCAAGGACTGGATAACTATGGACTGGGATAGAGACATTGAGGTGCTTGATGGTGTGAGACTCAATATTAGGGAACTTTTAGACAAAGAAGGTATAGATATCCAGTAAAGGAGGTCATGAATGAAGGTAAAGGTCAGGCAGAAGGAGGACTTTCACTTTATCGGAACGGGACCTGCCGGCAGAGAGGTTCCCATTGATGCTGCGGATTATGTTGGCGGAAAGGGAAGAGGGATAAGACCACCCGAACTACTCTTTCATTCAATAGCGGGATGCGTCGGTATTCACCTCTACGAGGCTCTCCACAAAGAGGGAAAACACGTTGAGGATATTGAGATAGAGACAGATGCGGATAGAAAGACAGAGGGCTATCCAAAGGTCTTTCTCAAGATTTATCTCAGTGTTAAGGTTAAGGGCGATGTGAGCGAGGATGAGGTCAAGAAGGCCCTTGATAAAACCATTTACGACCCCGGAACCTGCTCAATAGCCTACATGATCAACAAGGTGGCACCTATTGAGTACAGGGTTGAAATCCTCTGATGGAGGCAAGTTATGTTCAAAAAACTCCTCATAGCCAACAGGGGTGAGATAGCCTGTCGGATAATCAGGGCGGCAAAGGAGCTGGGAATCCAGACGGTTGCGATTTATAACGAGATAGAGTCCACCGCCAGGCACGTTAAGATGGCGGACGAAGCCTACATGATAGGGGTTGACCCCCTTGATACCTACCTCAACAAACAGAGGATCATAGACCTTGCCCTTGAGGTGGGGGCGGACGCCATACATCCCGGTTACGGTTTCCTGGCAGAGAACGCAGAGTTTGCCAGGATGTGTGAGGAGGCTGGGATAACCTTTGTAGGACCACCCTGGAAGGTTATAGAGCTGATGGGGGACAAAGCCCGCTCCAAGGAGGTGATGAAGGAGGCGGGAGTCCCCGTTGTCCCAGGCTCTGAAGGAGTCCTGAAAGATGCTGAAGAGGCAAAGGCAATTGCTAAAGAGATAGGCTATCCTGTTCTTCTAAAAGCTACCGCCGGAGGCGGTGGTAGAGGGATAAGGATATGCAGAGATGAGGATGAGCTCGTTAAAAACTACGAGAGTGCCTACAATGAGGCTCAGAAGGCCTTTGGTTGCGGTGACCTGCTCTTAGAGAAGTTTATAGAGAATCCAAAGCACATTGAGTTTCAGGTCCTTGGCGATAAGCACGGGAATGTGATACACCTCGGCGAGAGGGACTGCTCGATCCAGCGGAGGAATCAGAAGCTTGTGGAGATAGCGCCTTCCTTAATCCTTACGCCTGAAAAGAGAGCCCACTACGGTGAGATCGTTGCAAAGGCTGCAAAAAAGATAGGCTACTACAACGCCGGGACGATGGAGTTCATAGCTGATGAGGAAGGTAACCTCTATTTCATTGAAATGAATACCCGTGTTCAGGTGGAGCACCCCGTAACGGAAATGGTTACAGGGATTGACATAGTCAAGTGGCAGCTCAGGATAGCTGCGGGAGAAGAGCTAAAGTACAGGCAGGAGGACGTCAGATGGGACGGCTACTCAATTGAGGTCAGGATAAATGCAGAAGACCCCAAAAACAACTTTGCTCCTTCGGTGGGAATGATTGAGCGTTACTACGTTCCGGGTGGTTTCGGTATCAGGGTTGAGCACGCTGCATCAAGAGGTTTTGAGGTCACGCCCTATTACGACTCCATGATCGCCAAGCTTATAGTCTGGGCACCAGAGTGGTGCATAGCTGTTGACAGGATGAAGGCGGCTCTTGAAACCTACGAGATAACGGGGGTTAAAACTACGATCCCCCTTCTGATAGAGATTATGAAAGAGCCTGACTTCAGAGCTGGAAAGTTCACCACAAAGTACCTTGATGAACATCCAGAGGTCTTTGAATACAAGGAGCACAGGGACAAGGAAGACTTTGTTGCCTTCCTTTCGGCGGTTATCGCCTCTTATCACGGACTTTAATCTTTGAAGGAGGTGGCTTTGATGGTTGAGGTCATTGAAGAGATAAGAGAGAAGATGAAAGAGTTTGAAAAAGAAGGTTTTAAGAAAAAGATACACATCTCCGACCTAACCCCCAGGGACGGACAGCAGTGTAAGCTTGCGACAAGAGTCAGGACCGATGACCTTCTTCCCCTCTGTGAGAAGCTTGATAAGTGCGGTTTCTATGCCGTTGAGGTCTGGGGAGGGGCGACTTACGATGTCTGTCTCAGATACCTGAAGGAAGATCCGTGGGAAAGGCTGAGAAGGATCAAGGAAGTCATGCCAAACACCAAACTCCAGATGCTCTTCAGGGGTCAGAACATTGTTGGATACAGGCCCCGTTCAGATAAAACGGTAAAGAAGTTCGTGGAAAGGTGTATTGCCAATGGGATGAACGTCTTCAGGGTCTTTGATTCCCTCAATGACAACAGAAACATAGAGGTTGCTGTAAAGGCGATCAAAGAGCTTG
>JALTVH010000139.1 GCA_027049085.1 Aquificaceae bacterium
GGAGAAATCCTTCAGACGGTTATGTCAGACAGCCTCTTCAAGGTTGAGGCAAGGGATTCTTTAGCCCAGGCAATGAAGATTTATGTAAAGACTAAACTGGATTTCCTTGATTGCCTTAAGATCGCCAAGGCTAAGAGACGCAAGGCTGAGGGCGTTGTTGCTCTGAGAAAGTCTCTTGGTAGGGGAGGAATAAAGGTCATTCACCCCTGAGAGTCCTGTAAAGGTTTTCAAGCTCCCTTCTGCTCTCTTTAAAGGAGACCCCTTCCCTGAAGTCCTGTTTGAAGAAGGCATCAAGGATCTCTTTGTTTTCCAGAACCCTGTCCACAGCAGGATTTGATCCTTTTTTGTATAGCCCCAGGTTAACAAGGTCTTCCATTGACTCATAAGAGCTGAGAAGCTCCTTGACGTACATTGCCATATTAAGGTGTTCCTCATCAACAAGGCGAGGCATGAGCCTTGAGAGGCTCCTGACGGGGTCAATGGCGGGATAAAGCCCTGCGTTTGCCCTTTTCCGTGACAGGATGATGTGACCGTCAAAGACCCCCACCAGGGCATCTGCAACGGGGTCCAGGGTAATGTCGTCTCCTTCCACAAGAACACTGAAAACTCCCGTTATGCTCCCCCCATCCCTGAAGTTGCCACAGCTCTCAACAATGTTTGTCATCATGTGAAAGACTGAGGGTGTGTAGCCCTTTAGTGTAGGTGGTTCACCTGCAGCAAGGCCTATCTCTCTCTGGGCCATCGCAAAGCGTGTTATGGAATCCATAACAAGCAGTACGTCAGCACCCTTCTGGGCAAAGTATTTTGCGTGAACTATGGCGCTGAGGGCACCCTTGACTTTTACAACGGGGGGTTCATCTGCTGTTGAAACAACCACTATGCTCTTTGAGAGACCTTTGCCAAGTACATCCTCAATAAACTCTCTTACTTCTCTTCCTCTCTCACCTATTAGAGCAAGGACAACAACGTCCGCGGTGCTGTAGTTGGTGATCATGCCAAGGAGGGTGCTTTTGCCTACGCCGGCACCCGCAAAGATTCCAACCTTTTGACCCTTTCCGAGGGTAAACATACCGTTTATAGACCTTATACCCGTGTCAAAGACGTCCTTTATCCTTTCCCTTGAGAGGGGATTTATATTCCTTAGCTCAATAGGGAGTTTCTGAGCTGAGTAAATGGTCTCACCGTCAAGAGGGTCACCGAAGGGATTTACGACCTTACCCAGTAGCTCATCACCCGTCAGGGTATATACGTACTCACTCCTAATAAGGACCCTGTCGCCGGGTTTAATCCCCGACAGTCTGCCGTAGGGCATTATGATACAGCGGTCCTCTGCAAAACCTATAACCTCCCCGTATATGCGATTTCCAGTTGAGGGATATATCTCTACAAGGTCTCCCGTTGCACTCCCCGGATTGTATGCCTCGAGGTATATACCGCTTACTCTGACTACCTTTCCATAGACCTTAGCCCCCTTCAAGGACATCCTTTATAACCTCTCTGAATATCTCCTCAATTATCTCGTCATGCTTTCTCTCTATCATAAACTTTGGAGTTTCTATCCTGACTTCCCCTTCCCTTAGGCTCTGGTCCGCTTCTATTTCAATGTCCACTTTTTCCGACAGGCGTTCCCGTAGATCACCGATGAGGTCATATACCCTTTCAACATCTGAAGGGCTGAGGAGGATCTTTACCGTTCCCCGAAGGTCAAGGGACTTCTCAAAGACCTGATTGAGGATCCTTGTGACAATTTCTTCTTTTGGAACGAGGTCCGTCATCAGGAACTCTTTTATCACCCTTTTGCCTATTTCAAGAAAGTCCTTCTTGACCGATTCCCTTGCCTCTTCAAGACCCTCAAGGATCTTAGTGTAGACCTCTGAAAGGAGGTGGTCCTTCCTGCCAAGTAGGTCCATTTTCTCTTTTAGCCTGGAGAGCTCTTCTTCCTTATCCTGGAGGGTCTTTTTCAGCATTTCCCTCTCAGCTCTAAGAGCTGAGACCTCTTCCTGAAGGGAATTGATCGCCTTTCGCAGGCCTTCAACAGATTCCTCCTTGCTCTCCTTCTTCTCTGAATCCTTCTGATCGGTGGAGGGGATCAGCTTCCTTATGTCTGCCTTCTGAACGTCAAAAATAGGTCTGAAGTCCTTAGACATAGGCCTCCTCACCGCCAACGTCTATCTTGCCCTCATCAATTAACTTTCTTATTACACCAACGACCTGCTTCTGAGCCTTTTCCGCTTCAGTCTTTCTGACAGGTCCGAGGGCTTCCATATCTTCCTGCATTATCTTAGCTGCGCGTTTGGACATATTGGAGAAGAACTTTTCTTTGATGTCATCGGGCGCAGCTTTGAGGGCAACTATAAGAGTATTTTTATCAACCGCCTTGAGCACCTCAATAATTGCCCTGTTGTCAAGCTTCCTTATGTCCTCAAAGGTGAACATCTTTTCTCTGATCCTTTCCTCAAGGGTGGGATCTTCCTCACCTATTTTCCTGAGGAGGTTCTCTGCTGTTTCCTTGTCAAGCATGTTCATTAGCTCTGCTGCGATGGCAACACCTTCCTGTTTCTTTATTCCTCCCGCAATTCCAAGGGTTTTGATCTCCTCTGTGACCGTTTCAATAAGCTCCCTCAGAAACTGAGGAGAGACGTTTTCAAGGGTTGCTATCCTCTTGACAACCTCAAAGCGAACGTTTTCGGGCAGCCACTGAAGAACCTCAGAGGCTTTTCTGGGAGTGAGCTGGGAAAGGAGAACCGCGATCGTCTGGGGATGTTCATTTTTTATTAGTCCCGCAAGAACTCTTGTGTCTATCTTTTCAAGCTGTTCAAGACCCTCTGCAACCCCTGCGGTACCGATCAGGCTCCTTATCCTGTCATAAACTTCAGGAGGTAAAACTCCCTGGAGCTGGTCAAGGAGGGTTTCAAGATTTGAGTACTGGGTCGCAACATAGCTGTAATCCTCAAGGAATTCCTTTACAGCCTCCTCTATATCAGAGGCAGAGAGGTCCTTTAATCTTGCGGCTGTTAAAAAGATCTTCTGAATTTCTTCTTCAGATAGCTCCTTAAGGATCTTTGCTGCAACGTCTGGAGGCATTGACATGAGAAGAACTGCCGCCTTTTCAACCTTTGAGAGGTCTCTATCAGTAAGCTCAGCCATAGCTCTTTCTAAAAGCTCAGAAAATCAAAATCCTGGCCACTCCTTTGAATATAACCCATTCCCGCAAGCTTTCCTTCAATAACAGTGACCCACCTTTCTGGCATACAGGACTTTGGGCACAGGAGAGTGCAGTTACTGCAGTGGACACAGCCCATAAAGGATGAAGCACCAACGTTCTCAATTCTTTCATCACCCACACCATCCCTTTTGTCTGAGGAGACCCTGTAAAATCTCGTCAGCACCATAGGTCCCGCAAAGGGTGAACCTTCAAGTACAGGGGGACAGACGCTGTCGCAGATACCGCAGAGTATGCAGTCCGAAGGTTTCTCCAGTGCCCTGGAGTCTTCAGGAAGAATAGCTACCTCCCCTTCACCGGGCTCAAGCCAGAGCCTGTATGTTTTAAGCCTTCTGGGAATACCTTCGTGGTCGGTCACGAGGTCTCTTAGAACGGGAAAGCCCTCAAGGGGTTCAAGGACAACCTCTTCCTCGGTTACCCTCTCCTTGCAGGCTAAAACAGCCCTTCCGTTCATCTTCACACCGCAGGTTCCGCAAATGGAAGACCTGCACATGGCCCTGAAGGCAAGGGTAGGGTCCTGCTCTTCCTTTATTCTGCTGAGAATTTCAAGAACCGTAGGAGTTCCATCAACCTCAAGGTCGTAGGTCTGAAAATAAGGACCCTCCTTGCCAAGCCTCTTTATCTTTACCTTCATTAATTTATAAAGATATTCATTTCCTCAAGAGGGAAAGGGCAAAGTTTTCCATTGCTGTGAAGGGCTCAAGGAATTCTGTTTTAACGGACCTCTCGAGAGTGTAAAGGGACATGATAAGCCTTCTGGCCTTTTCCCCCTTCCAGTTCTCCAGAAACTTCTTAAATTTAGCGGTCTGAAAACCTCCCTTTATCCCGAGGTCTGCAAGAGCTTTTTCCTCATCAGCTCCTTTCTCTGCCATCCTCGCAAGGGCGTAGAGCCTCAGGCCGTATCCAGTTATCAGAGCCATGAGCTGGAGGGGAATAGCTCCTTCTCTTTTCAGGTCCTTTAGAGACCTTAAAAAACCTTCAAGGTTTCCTAAGAACAAACTGTCAACGAGCTCAAAGGCGTCGGACCTTGACCAAGGAGCCGAAACCTCAGAAACCATCTCAAGAGTTATCCTCCTGCCACCCGCATAGGTTATCAGCTTCTCACTTTCCTGCTTGAGAACCATCAGATCACCGCCCGTGAGGGAAATCAGAAGTCTGAGAGCTTCTTCCTCAATTCCCCCTGCCTCCTTCTCAAACTTCTTTCTGAGAATTTCCTCAATCTTCCTCGCTGGAAGCCTATCCGCAGACACCACCGCTCCACGCTTTGTCAGGCTTGAGAAAGGCTCTTTTTTCAGGTCCTGGGGCTTCAGGCGGTGCGGGAAATGGGTGATAAGGCTTGAACCCTTCATTCCCTCAACAGTCCTCACCAGGAGTCCCATAGACTTCTTTGACCTGCTTATCTTCTTTAAGAACTCATTGAAGTTCATCACAAAGACCGCCCTTCGGGCGGTGGAGGAAAATATATCCCTTTCCGAAAGCTCACCGATAAGCTGGGAAAGCTCAACCTCATCCCCCCACAGAATACAAAAGGATCCCCCGAATTTTTCTCTGAGCTTATCTATTATCGTTCTGACCAGGTACTCCTCTTCCCCATGGAGGAGAACAAACTGAGGGATATCTTCTTTTTCAATGGACTTGAGGAAGGTCAGGGCCTTCTGTTCCAACTCACTCCTCTGCCTCTATCTCTATCTCATCACACTCTTCACTCTCAATTATAAGCTGGCAGGTGAGCCTTTCCTCATCGTCCACCGCACCGACCCTCCAGAGAGTCTCTTCCTCTTCTTCTGATGGCTCATTGAGGCACTCAAGCCCTTTGATTACTCTTGCAAGACACACACCGCACTGCCCATCGGTACAGCCGAACTCAATGCCCGCCTTCTCAATTTCGTGGCTAAGTTCGCCGAACCTTACGCCCTTTGGAATGTCAAAAACCTTTCCGTTTATCCTGACTTTCATAGGTGATAATTTTACAGGTCCTGCCTGCTTCCTATTATGATGAGGATTCTATCACCTTCCTCGCTTCCTGCTCCTCAGGTACGCCCACAAACTTGAGCTCACCGTCAACTATAGAGGAGGGTACACTCCTGACCATTAGTTTATTCACCCAGTATCTTCCCTCTGGTGTTGCGATGTCAAGAACATCGTACTTAAATCCGTACTCCTCCTGGAGCCTGCGCCACAGGGCATCGGCATGGGGACAGGTCGGGCACCACTGCGAAACCAATAGTATTACGTGCTTTCCTTCACTCATTTCACATACACCTCATACAGACTATATCCCACTCATCAATATGTTCCCTCATGAGACGAAGAGCCTCTTCACCAGTTACGAGCTCCTTTAGGTCCCTCTCAAGGTAAGTGGGCCTTAGCCTGACGATCCAGGCCTCTCCGTAAGGATCGATGTTTATAAAGTTCGGATCCTCTGAGACCCTCTGATTGATCTCAACAACCTCACCTTCCACAAGGGCGGGAACGGGACCTGCCCACTTTCCGCTTTCAAGAGTGGCTATGGGCTTTCCCTTTCTCAACTTGGTTCCTGGAGGCTTGATCCTGGCATGGAGTAGCCTCCCCGCCCTCGTCTGCCCGACGTCCGTCAGTCCCATCGTCACCGTCCCATCATCGTTGACCCTTAGCCACACTTGATTTTCGATATCGTAGTAGAGGTCCTTGGGAATCATGCACCCCTGATACTCCCAGGCGCTCCCTAAGTCAGCAGTTTCCTTTTCCATACATTTAAATATACATCGGATAAACGTTTATTTACACCGCTTGACTCCTTTGATCAAAGCTTTATAGTAAATAAATGATTACTCTCAGGGAGTAAGCAATGTTTCATGTCTCAAAGGTATCTCCTTTTTATTTTATGGTTGCCCTGTTATGCCTGGCTGCGGGCCTCTATTTGAGGGTAAAGGAGCCCTTGAGTGAAAGATCCTTCTATTTACTGGTTTTTGGATTCCTGGCAATGACCCTTACAGGAGCCATGTATCAGATAATCCCCAACTCCCAGAGCGGAAAGCTTCATCGTGAGAAGCTCTCCTTTGTTGCCTTCCCACTTGCCCTCCTCTCCTCTCTCTCCTTTTTTGCAGGCGAATTTCTGATCGGAAGCCTCTTCCTCTTTGCGTCTCTCAATATATTTCTCTTCCAGTCCCTCAAAACGATCAGGAATCCCAATCCCCCCACCGTGAGGTTTCTTATACTTTCTGCCTTTTTTCTCTATCTCTCTTCCCTTATCCTTCTTGTCCACCACCTGTTCGGGGCGATCCCCATTCAGCTTGCGGTTCATGCTCTAACTGTGGGCTCCATGCTCAGTGCGATTTACGGCGTTGAGTTTGCCTGGGTGCCGATGCTTCTGATGGAAAGCGTGAGCGTCAGGACTGGTCACAGGCTCTTTTATATGAAGCTTGTGACCTCTTTGGCTTTACTTGTCTCATTCCTTTTCCTTGATTACCGCCTGATCAGCCTTGCGGGATCTCTTGAGGTATTTCTGAGCCTCTATGTTATTTATGTGATTGCAGGCGTTGTTCGGAAAAGGAGGTCTCCAGCACCAATAGTTCCTCCGCTGAGACTCTTCCTGTCTGCTCTTCCACTCCTTCCCCTCGGGCTTTCAGTGGGCTTTGTCATGGCTTTCAGAGGCGGACCATCCCCCGAACTCCTTGCCCTTCACATTGACCTGCTGATCTTCGGCTTTGGCGCTGTCACCATCATGGGAGGAATGTCTCACCTGATGCCCAGAGTGATGTGGCAGTGGCTAAAAAAGGGAACAATAGCGGATTACGTTGATGAGACACCTCTCAGACTGTTGTCCTACCTTGCCCTTCCTCTTACCGTAGTCTCTGGGGCTGTGAACTTCCTGGGCTTCACGGAGATCTGTGTCCTTGTCTATACACTCCTTCTGATACTGCTCGTTAGAGCAGTCTTCTGGAGACCTCTCAGGATCCTCCGAACCTGATGTAAGTAATTATTGAAGTAATCAGGATTCCCAGAATCAGATTGATCCAGACAAAGTTGGGGATGTGCCTGAAGAGCTGTTTTCTGAATAGGTAGAAGTAGATATAAATGAAGTTAATAACCATGATGGAAAAAAGAAACAGTTTTATGTGAAAGAGGGGATTTGTGCCAAGGTCTGGCCTGTAGGTGTGCCACAGTCCAAGGCCTGTAAGAAGGAGAACCGCTATTGAGAGCCACACAGCGAGGAAGAACCTCCTCAGAACCTTTCCAGCAACTTCTTTTTTCATCTCATCGTTCTTTATGCTCTTCATGGCGGGATGAAGAAAGAGGAGGTTAAAGACCATACCACCGATCCAGACCATTGCAAAGAAGATGTGGAGCAGGAGCAGTGATGCCTTCATTTAGTTCCCCCTTAAAAACTTATTGCATTATATAATGTTTTAGCCTCGGAGGAAGCAATGGATATAGGCGTTGTGCCAAACGTGACTCTGTTCATTCAGGCATTCCTGTTTCTGGTATTTGTGCTGGTAGTTAATTTCGTTCTTGTGAAACCATACGTCAGGGCAATGGAAGAGAGGCAGAAAATAATTGATAGCAATAGGGAATCGGCTCTGAAGCTTAGAGAAGAGGCACAGTCTTTACTTGCCGAGGCAAAAGAGATCCTTGATAAAGCGAGAACTGAGGCGAATGAGATCCTTGAAAATGCCCGCAAAGAGGCGGTGAAGATCAAAAACGAGATCCTTGAATCTGCAGAAGAGGAGGCAGGAAGGGAAATTAAGGAGAAGACGGAAGAGATAAGGAAAGCTCTTGAAGAGGAAAAGTCCAAGCTTGAGTATTCCGTTCAGGAGATAGCAAAAGCCCTTGTTAAGAAAATTACAGGAGTCGCTGCATGAAACCTGTGTATATTTCCTTTCTGCTTATCCCTGCTCTTGCACTGGCGGGGGAAGGATCTGGCGGTCACAGTCCCCTTGAGATTTTCTGGAAGGGCTTTAACATTGTCCTCTTTCTCGGGATCGTTTACTGGCTTGGCAGAAAGCCTGTGGGAGAGGCCTTCAACAGGTTCTGGAGGTCTCTGTCGGAGGATGTTGAGAAATCAGAGCAGGAGCTGATGCTTGCCAAAAGCGATCTCAGAAAGGCACAGGAAGAGCTTGAGAAGGCAAAGGTCAGGGCAGATGAATCCATAGCCCTTGCGAGGGAATCTGCCCAGGCAGAGGTTGAAAGGGCACGACAGCATGCCCAAGAGGTTGCTTCCCGCGTAAAAGAAAAGGCAAGGGAAACCGTTGATATAGAGCTCAAAAGGGCAAAGGAAGAGCTAACTCGATTCGGCATGGAAAAGGCTGAGGAAATCGCCATTAATATGCTCAGGGACGCTTTCTCTGATAAGGATCTTCAGAAGAAATACATAAAGTCCCAGATCAGGACCTTAGAGGAGAATAAAGGATGAGCACAAAGAAGGAGATAGCAAGGAAAACCGTACGTCTCCTTGTAAGGAAGGTGCCAAAGGATAAAGAGACCCTGATAAAGACTGGCGACTTCCTTGAGGTCCTTGCCTATTTGTATAAAAAGTCAAAGGATATGAGAAACTTTCTTGTAAGTCCCTACATACCAAAGAAGAAAAAGCTTGAGTTTATAGACCAGATCGCCGAAAGATTTTCGGTCCCTTCGGATGTAAGGGAAATATTTGAGTACCTCGTTGACATAAACGGCTTCTCCCTTTTAGGGGAAATGAAGAGGCTGTATGACCATGAGGTTGAGAAGATAATGAGAACCTCAAGGGGAGACCTTTTCCTGCCCTCAGAGATAGACAAGAAGACCGTGGATGAGATAATTGCTTTCCTTGAGAAGTCAACGGGGAGGGAACTTGAGGTTGATGTCAGGTATGACCCCGAAATAATCGGCGGATTTGTTTTCAGAACTTCAGGACTTGTTATTGACACCTCGGTGAGGAGACAGCTCGAAGATCTCATGATCCGCGGAGGTTAACCCGATGGAAAGAACCCTCATAATCATCAAGCCCGATGCTGTCCGCAAGGGAGCGGTTGGCAAGATCCTTGACCGCTTCATTCAGGAGGGCTTTGAAATAAAGGCCCTCAAGATGTTCAGGTTAACGGAGGAGCAGGCAAAACAGTTCTACATCGTTCACAGGGAGAGGCCCTTTTATCAGGAACTCGTTGAGTTTATGACCTCCGGTCCCGTTGTCGCAGCGGTCCTTGAAGGGGAGGAGGCGATTCAGAGAACGAGAGACATAATAGGACCCACTGACAGCGAGGAGGCAAGAAAGATAGCACCCGACACCATAAGGGCAAAGTACGGTACCGACAAGGGCCAGAACGCTATCCACGCCTCGGACTCTAAAGAATCGGCAAGCTACGAGATCCCTTTCATCTTTTCCGCCCTTGAACTGATTGGCTGATGCAAGAGGCCCCTGTTTACAACAGGGAACTCGTCAGGAAACACCAGAGCCTGATGCTTGAAATCCTTAAAGAGGTACATTGGATCTGCATAGAGGAAGGCATTCGTTACTGGCTTGACAGTGGAACACTTCTTGGAGCTGTTAGGCACAAAGGTTTTATTCCTTGGGATGACGACCTTGATATTTCAATGCCTCTTGAAGATTACTACAGATTTCTTCAGATAGCAGATAACAAAATCCCTGAATGGCTTTTCATTCAGACCAAAAGTAAGGAGAGATCTTTTAAAAGGTATTACGCAAAGGTAAGGAGTTCAAAGGGGAGAGTCCTTGAAGAGAGAGAGGTTAAAAAGATCAGCAGGGGCAAAAAGGTCAACTACAATACGGGAATTTACATAGATATTTTCCCCTGCATAACAATCAGAGATGGGGAGGGAGACTCTTACTTCAGGATGATGAGGGCTGTTGATAGGGTACGGAAGATAGCGGACGTTTACGCAGTTATTGAGCCACTATTCAGGTGGTTTGAGAGGAGATGGCATAAGGGTTGGGATGGAGAAAACCTGATTGTGGTAAGAAGCGTCAGGTTTCCGGAGATTAATTTTTGTGTACCTTTATCAAGCCTGTTTCCCCTGAAGGAGTATGAGTTTGAAGGTAGCAAATTCTTGGGTCCGGCGAATCCAGATCCCTACCTCAGAGTTCTTTACGGGAATTACATGGAACTTCCTCCTGTTGAAGAAAGAAAGCCATCCCATGGTGTCTATGTTGAAATTTTTTGAAGTGCTTCAAGGAGATGATCGTTGTCTTCAGGCTTATTTACAGCTATCCTAACATATTCACCTTTTATTCCCCTTTTACCGGAAAGGTCTTTGATAAGGAAGCCCCTTTTGAAAAGCTCCTGTGTAAGGTTCTTTGCTTTGAGAGGCGCCGATAGCTTAAGGGTTATATAGTTTCCCTGTGATGGAAGAGGTGTGATGTTTTTAAGGTTCTGGAGTTTCTTAAAAAACCTTTCTCTTTCCTTTTTTACTAGAAGGCAGGATTGTTCGTAATCCTTCCTATACCTTGGAAGAATTTCCAGAAAAAATTCTGCCAGGGAGTTAATGTTCCATATTGGAAGATATTCTTTTAGTTTTCCGATGATATCCCTTCTTGAGGTTGCAAGAATTCCGAGCCTCACTCCTGGAACGCCAAAGCTCTTGCTTATACTTCTTATAAGAATTAGATTTCCAAAGCGCTCAAGGTCCCTGTCATTCAGGAAAGAGTTGTCTCCACCTGTGTCAGAGAAATCGACAAAAGATTCATCAAGGATAACGAGCTTGCCAGCCTCATTCATTGATTCAAGGATCTTTACGAGGCCATTCTTATTAATAAAATTACCAGAAGGGTTATCAGGATTAATCAAGATGAGATAATCGTAGTCTTTCATCCACTCAAGGATCTTATATGGATCGTAGGCCAGATTATCGTTTTCAACCTCCACAGGGGATAGACCTTTAAACTTTTGCGGGTACTCTTCAAAGGTTGGGGCGGGGACCATTCCCTTTCCTTGGACGATTTTAGAAAGGGCGTCTATTAGTTCGGAGGCACCGTTTCCTACCATTATATAGTTCGGGTCAACAGAGAAAAAGCTTGATGCAAGGTTATTGATGGTTTCCCTTCCC
The DNA here is from genome assembly GCA_027049085.1 of Aquificaceae bacterium. Classification (GTDB taxonomy): domain Bacteria; phylum Aquificota; class Aquificia; order Aquificales; family Aquificaceae; genus Hydrogenivirga. Next base: position 11,243 of record JALTVH010000139.1, read on the forward strand.
GAGGGATAGGTCCTGATCATTTTTGAGGTGTACATTTCAAGCTCTTTTTCCATCTCTTGGGTTGGGAAGAAGGGATTTACAAGGTAACAGAAATCACGGATCTCTGGATTTCGCCAGTAGCCACCGTATCTTTTTGAAATCTTTTCGATCCTTTTTTGGTCACTGCCAAAGATGGCTTCTGCCATTTCAATATCGTGAACAGTATCAACTTCATACCACTTCTCGTTCCTTACCCTCAAAACCTTGATATTTACCTTGTCAATATTTGAAATGACCTTCAAAACAACCTCGTAGTATTCCTTCTCTCCGAAAACCTGTATATAGCTTTCAATGAAGGGCTTGAATATTTCGTTGAGAAACTTTCTGCTGAACCTGTAAATATTGACCGTTTTAAGGTATCGGTCGCTTTCTATGGGATTAAAGGCTTCTTGAGTTACAAAGGATTCAATAAAATCTTGGTCGCTGGCTAATACCACGGTTCCTGACATCCAGGGCCGGTACCGATCAACTACAGCGACAGCTTCATAATTTTCCTCTTTAAGCCTCTCTGTCAGTTCAGGTTCAAAAAGTATATCGCTTTCAAGGAGGATTATGTTTTCAGATTTCAAATGGTTAAGAGCTATGTAAAGGGATGTAATGTTGTTGGTTCTCGCATACCTTTCGTTTTTGACAAAAGTGAATTTGGCTTCACGAAAGGTTGATAGAAGGTATTCTTTAAGGACTTCTTCCCTGTGACCTGTGACTACGAGAATATCTTTTATTTGATTTTTCAGGAGTGATTCCACTGCATATCCAATTATTGGTTTTCCGTTAATGGGAACCATGCACTTTGGTTTGTCAAAGGTAATCTTTCCGAGCCGCCTTCCCATCCCTGCTGCAAGGATAACGGCCTGCATCGGTGATGATTATAATTTTAGAAATGAGTCTAAATAAAGGGGAAAGGCTGTTCACCCCGGGACCCGTTGAGCTTCCCCAGCGGATCAGGGAGGTCCTCTCAAGGCAGATCATTCACCACAGGACCGCCGAGTTTACCGAGGCCTTCATGGAAACAAGGGATCTTTTTAAGAAGCTCGTTGACTCCCCCTCTGATAACTTTGTCTTTTTCAGCTCCTCGGGGACCGGAGCGATGGAATCCGCAATCCTGAATTTTTTTAAAGAGGGAGATGAGGTAATAGCTGTAGTGGGAGGCAAGTTCGGTGAGAGGTGGAGGGACCTTGCAAGGACCTGGGGTCTGAAGGTTATTGAGCTTGAGCTTGAATGGGGCAGAAGCGTTGATCCTGAAAGTGTGGAGAAACTGATAAACCATCACCCTGAGGTCAAAGGCGTCCTTGTGCAGATGTCCGAATCCTCAACCGGTGCTTATCACGATGTTTATGCAATTGGGGAGATCACTTCCCGGAGAGACATACTTCTTGTAGTGGACGCCATAACGGCTCTTGGCGTTTACAGCTTAAAGCCTCAGTCCGCGGGGATAGACGTTCTCGTGGGAGGCTCTCAGAAGGCTTTTATGATCCCTCCGGGTCTCTCTATGGTCTGGTTCTCAGATAAAGCGTACTCAGTGGGCAGTTTCAGGGGCTACTACTTTAATATCAAAGAGGAGCTGAAAAAACAGAAGGAAGGTCAGACCGCCTTCACCCCAGCGATTCAACTGATCCTCGCACTGAGGGAATCATTAAAAATGCTTCTGGAAGAGGGGATGGAGAGAGTTGAGGAAAGGTACAGGACAATTTCTAAGGCAATGGCAAGATCCCTTTCTGAGGGTGGAATAAAGATCTTTCCCGAGAACCCTTCAATTTCCCTCACCGCATGTCTTCCTCCTGAGGGAGTTTCTGCAGATGAGATCAGGAAAAGGCTCCTCTCAATGGGAATAAGAGTTGCTGGCGGTCAGGGACCGCTAAAGGGAAAGATATTCAGGATATCCCACATGGGCGTTGATCCCCTTGACCTATCCCTTCTTCTATCTGCCCTTGAGGTTTCCCTTGGCGATCTTGGAGTGAATATACAAAAGGGTCAGATGGCAGGCCTTTTTATGGAAGAGGTTGGCAGTAAATCTGGAATAAATTAAATGGAGAGATCTACACTTTCGGTGGCTATTATTACTTACAATGAAGAAGACATAATTGAGAGGTGCATAAGGTCAGTTCAGGAAATAGCTGATCAGATCGTGGTTGTTGATTCGGGATCTACCGACAGGACAAGGGAGATAGCGGAGTCTCTGGGAGCTGAGGTTCACACCCGTGATTTTGACGATTTTTCATCTCAGAAAAACTTTGCCCTCGAAAAGTGCAGGAGTGAATGGATACTTTTTTTGGATGCAGACGAGATCGTGACCGACGAGCTCAGGAATAATATAAAGAAAGCATTAGAAAAACCTCAGGCTGAAGGATATAAGATAAACAGGCGTCTTTATTACTTTGGTGGTATTCTCAAACATGCCTTTCAGCCAGAGTGGAGGCTGAGGCTTGTTAACCGAAAAGCCGACCCGAGATGGTCAGGGAAGATCCATGAAGAACTCCTCTTAGAGGGGAGAGTCGGTTATCTCAAAGGGGATCTGATCCATTACTCCTATAAAAGTTTCAGAAACCAGCTTGAGAAATCTGTGAGGTTTGCGCACCTTGTTGCCCTTGAAAAATACGAAAGGGGAAAAAGAGCCACCTTATTAAACCTTCTGTTAAACCCGGTTCTTTCCTTCTTCAGGGACCTCATTTTACGAAAGCTGCTCCTTGATGGTAGGAAAGGCGTACTTTTTTCCCTGAATTCTGCGGTTTACACCTTTATAAAGTACCTTTATATATACGAAATGACCTGTCAGCAAAAGGAAGGAAAAAACCTCTGGAAAAGGAAGGATGCTGGTTAGCGTCATCATTCCCGTCTACAACGGCGAGGAGTTCATAAAAGAAACCCTTGAATCGGTTCTGGCACAGAATGTTGATGATATGGAAGTTATAGTTGTTGATGATTGCTCAGAAGACGGCACTGAGGAAGCCGTGAAATCCTTGGGGGATCCTCGTATAAATTACTTTAAAAATGACAGGAGAATTGAGAGATCGGAATCCAGAAACAAAGGCTTTAAGCTTTCTCAAGGCATGTACATTTTCTTCCTTGACCATGATGATAGGTGGAAGGAAGGATACCTTGAGAGTTCAATTGAGGTTTTGAAACAGGGAGCAGATGCGGTTTATTCTGTTCCCAGAGAGTACATAGACGGAAAGGGAAAAGTAGTAAGGGTCTCAAGAAAGAGGGTTCCTTCTGATCCCTATGTTATGGTCTTTGGAGCAAATATGGGATTTCCCTCTGCCTCGGGCTTCAGAAGGGAATCCTTTCCCGGGTTCCGCAGTGAGTATATTCTCAGGGAAGACTGGGAACTCTTTGTAAGGATGGCGATCTCGGGAAGAAGGATAGAGATTATTGACAACAATAAGGTTCAGATCAGGGACCACGGAACGCGTTCAAGCAGAAAAAGGAGTCTCCTTGAGCCCACCCTCAGGGTCTGGGAAACTCACAGAGACAGCATTCCCCAGCCTTACAGAGCTGAATTTACCTTTCATGTTGGTCTTACCTGTCTCAGATACGGGAAGCTAAAAAAAGGATGGTCTCTGGTAGCAGAATCAATTTTAAGGAAACCTTCCCTTTTAAAGGAGCCGAGAAACATTCTCTACCCGCTCAAGTGGGGATTTCGGCTTGACCGCTCTTTGTCAGAGAAGTAAACTTCACCAGCTTTGAACAGTAAAAGGTAAACGGGGAGAACAGCATCCCAGAAAAAGGTAAAGATGGTTGCGAAAAGGTGTATAATTAGAGGAACAAATAGTGTTATTGCAAGTATATCTTTTCTTCCCATAACTTTAACTGAAATAAATCTTTTGATTGCTAAAAACATTATAAGAATCTCACCAATTACACCCACAAGACCCTTCTCGATGAACTCAGAAATTATAAAGATAGATTCATACCTTTGGATACCCCTCGCTGAATGCCAGTGAGGAAGAACTAAGCCTGATCTTACTCCATGGCCTATCATTAAATGAATTAAATTTGTTTCCTGGATGTCTTTCTCTATTATTTTTAAACCATCTTGCAGAAGCTTAACCCTTCTTGAGCTTAGTCTATCTATGTTTTCCATATTTATCTTTACTTCTCCTGTTATCATTTTGTTAAGGAGCTGGAATCTGTGGTCTTTGGCGGAGAGATATATGTAACCTGCAGTTATAAGTGAAAGACTTGAAACACTAAAGGCAAACAATTGTTTTCCAGAAATTATACGATTTCTGTAAAAGAGCGTTATTACAAGGAACAAAGTTAGAAATAGTGCAAGAAGAGAAGACCTCCTTGTTGAGTAAACTACTATGCCTACAAAGAGAATGGAAACCGTTAAAAGGAAAAGGGCGGTTTTCTTTCTTTTTTGAGTGAGTTCAGAAAAAGCGAGGATTATTGAGGAAATAGCAAACATGGAATAGAAATTTCCGGTTTCAAAGTGTCCACCCCATAAGAGTTTTGGTGACCTTATGGTGATTGAGTGGTATACGAGTGCTGGTAGAAGCAGGAATCCAGCAAGAACAGAAAGTAACGGTACCTTTTCAGCCAGGAGGGCTGCTATTTCCTTTCTGATCTTGAAAAAATAGGTTAGCTGAAAGAGGCCTTCTCCCAGAGCTTTTAGGGTCATTTTGGGGAAGAAGAAGATCGTTGAAAGTACGGTTGTTGAGATATACATGTGTAGCGGAATAGCTATGGTTCCTCTGATAAGCAGTCTTGGGCTTTCCTTGAAGAGCTGGTAAAGGAGAATGCATAGGGTTACAAGAATAAGCCCTTCCATCAGGGTTATTGAGATGAAGGCGGACAGGTAAAGGAAGAGCAGGAAATACTTCACGGAAGGTATTATAACCAGCGGTTTAAAATATGAACTCATGATAAAGTTCGGGACCGACGGATGGAGGGGAATAATTGCAAGGGACTTCACCGAAGAAAATGTCGCAAAGGTTGCGAGGGCTCACGGGAAGGTCCTGAGGTCAAAGGGGCTGAGCAGAGTCTTTGTGGGCTATGACAGGAGGTTCGGATCGGAAAGGTTTGCAAAGGTGGCCTGCGGAGCCCTGAAAGAAGAGGGTCTTGAGGCTGTTCTGTCAGCGGGTGAGTGTACGACGCCTATGGTGTCCTTTGCGGTAAGGTATCTTGGCTTTGATGGGGGAGTTATGATAACCGCCTCCCACAATCCCCCTGAGTACAACGGATACAAGATAAAAGAGTCCTTCGGAGGTTCTGCAACCGATGATTTTCTGGGGGAGGTTGAAAAAAATATTCCAGAGATGGGAGGAGTCCTTGAGGTCGGTGAAGTTGAAACCCTTGAGGTTAGAGAGGACTACATAAGGAAAGCGATGAAAAAGGTAGAGATGGGCATGCTGATGGAAAGGGCTCTGAGAATTGTTCATGACCCAATGCACGGGACCTCCGGCGGGCTCATCAGCTCAGCTCTTGCTCAGACACCCTCTCAGGTAACTGTTATTCGGGCATGGCGGGACCCCCTCTTTGGAGGGCACGCGCCAGAGCCTGTAGAAAAGTACCTCGGACCTCTGAAGGAAATGGTCAGGGCACAGGGAGCGGACCTTGGTATAGCCAATGACGGTGATGGGGACAGGATCGCTATTGTTGATGAGAGGGGGGAGTTTGTTAGCAGTCAGATCCTTTATGTGCTTCTTCTTCTACATTTACTAAAAAACAGAGGCCTAAGAGACGGTATGGTGGTCAAGACCGTTTCAACCACCTTCCTTGCGGACAGGATCTGTGCGGATTACGGGATTGAGATAAGGGAGGTCCCTGTAGGCTTCAAACACGTTAACGAGGTCATCCTGAAGGAAAAGGTGATATTTGGCGGTGAGGAAAGCGGGGGTTACGGTGTTCCTTCCTTTCTGCCCGAAAGGGACGGATTCCTCTCTGCCCTTCTTGTCCTTGAGCTGATGAACGCTGAGGGCAAGAGCCTTTCTGCAATCATTGAGGAAATTCACAGTAAATACGGAAGTGCCCATTTCAGAAGGGTTGATCTCCCTGCCGAAGATGAGAAGAAGAAACTCATAAGGTCGCTCAGGGAAAATCCCCCCGAGGAGGTTGGCGGTCTTAAAGTCAGTAGAGTAAACACCTCTGACGGGCTGAAGCTATTCTTTGAGAATGACGGATGGCTCCTTATGAGACCTTCGGGAACGGAGCCGCTGATAAGGGTTTATGCTGAGGCGCCCACTCAAAAAGATCTTGAGAGGGTCATTGAGGGGGGCAAAGGAATCCTCGGTGTATAATTTTTGATTCCAGAAGA
>JALTVH010000140.1 GCA_027049085.1 Aquificaceae bacterium
GAGCAAAGGAGAGAGTTGCAATAAATATCAGAATTAGTACAGCCCTTCCTGCCCCCATGGTGAAAATAAATTTATAATAATTTTCCAAATTACACAGAGGTGAGATCAGGGATGGCTGAAAAGAAGTGGAAAACAGCTATAACTCAGCACATTGAACACGAGACCTACATAAGGGGTTACAGACTCCTTGACCTTGTTGGCAACCTCACCTTTGCCCAGGCTATCTTCCTGATCCTTAAGGGTGAACTCCCCACAGATGCAGAGTCAAAGATGATGGAGGCGATGTTTGTCTCCGTTATTGACCACGGGATAGCACCGCCATCGGTCATCGCTGCGAGGTCTGTGGCAAGCGGTGGAAATTCCCTCAACGTTGGAGTAGCTGCTGGGGTTATGGCTTTTGGATCAGCTCACGGCGGTGCCCTTGAAGATGCGATGAAGTTCCTTCAGGAGGGTGTGAAATCCGACAAGAGCGTTTCTGAGATAGTTTCTGAATACCTTTCCGTGAAGAAGCCCATTCCTGGCTTCGGACACCGCTACTACAAGGAGTTTGATCCCAGAACCAAGAGGCTTATGGACCTTGCCAAACACTACGGCTTTTACGGTAAGCACTGCGAGTTTGCCCAGCAGGTTGAGGAAGAGATTTTCAGGCAGAAGGGAAAGAGGATAGTTCTCAACGTTGACGGGGCAATTGCGGCGGTCGCCTCTGAGATGGGCTTTGACTGGAGGCTCGGAAAGGGCTTCTTTATAATTGGCAGGGTTCCTGGGCTGGTCGCCCACGTTTTTGAGGAACTTACAACGGAGAAACTATTCTCCAAGAGACTTAACGAGAAGGAGGAAACGGAGTACACGGGTGTCCCGCCAAGAGAACTTCCCGAGGAGCTAAAGAAGGTATGACAAAGAATCTGGCTTACGGGCTTGGGATCCTTCTCCTCATCCTGTTCCTCTACATGAGCGTCTTTACTACCTCTGAAACCTCGGTCGCTTTTTCAAAGGGTGGTCCCGCTCCCGACTTTACAGCAAAGACCATAGACGGAAAAGAAATAACACTTTCAAAGCTGAAGGGAAAGATAGTGGTGGTAAACTTCTGGGCGACCTGGTGCCCTCCATGCAGGGCTGAGATGCCACTATTCAATAAGGTTTACAACAAATACAGGGATAAGGGCTTTGAAATTATTGGGGTCAGCACTGACTCATCCCGGAGGCAGGTCAAAAAATTCATTAAAGAGTTTGGCCTTAAGTTTCCTATTGTGATGGACAATCAGAACCTTGTCTCTAAATACAATGTCTCAGGCCTTCCCACTTCCTTCTTAATTGATAGGGATGGAAATATAATTAAGGTTCGTCTCGGGGAATATGTTGAAATTGAAAAGGATTTGAAAAAACTTTTTGTAAAATAGATTGTCAACCAAATAGAAGGAGGTTGCCAAATGGCTCATGAGGTTGCTCACCATCATGGGGAGCATGAGGTAAGTATCTGGCCACTCCCCGTAGGGATCTCCATTCTGCTGGTACCCATTTCCATTACCGCCTACTTTGCCTGGAAAAATCCACTTCTGGCACTGATTCTCGGTGGAATTGCAGCGGTTCTTGCAATTATAGGTATGGCTGGCTGGGCAAATGAGTTTTTCTCCCACCATGAGGATGTGGGCTATGGAAACATCGGTATTTACCTTTTCATACTGTCTGAAATAATCATCTTTGGAACGATCTTCGCTGCCTTCTGGACTGCGAGGGCTATTCATTCAGAACAGTGGGTTTCTCAGTGGATTCCTGCTGCCATGAACCTCAAGATGCCAATAATACTTACCCTTATACTGTGGGCTTCAAGCTTCACAATCTGGAAGGCGGAAGAGGCAATACACCACGATAACAGAGGCAAGGCGGTTATATTTCTCCTGGCCACAATGTTCCTCGGTCTCCTCTTTACCGTTCTTCACGTTCTTGAATGGAAGCACCTCTGGCACGAGGGCTTCACTATTAGCGCAAACATGTACGGGACAGGATTTTACGCCCTTACCGGAATTCACACCTCTCACGTCATCGTTGGTCTTATAATGCAGGCCTACGTCCTTGTTTTCACACTTGCCGGAAAGATAACATCTCAGAAGATGACGATCTTTAAAACGACAAGTGCGTACTGGCACTTCGTTGATGTCATGTGGCTGCTCGTTGCAAGCACCGCCTACCTGGTGGGTGGATTGAAGATATAAGCTTTAGGAGGTGCTCAGGAATGAAGCTCATTCTGGGAATTCTTCTGCTATCTGGCTTTGCACTTGCTGGCTCTGAAGAGCCACTGGCGAGACCTCATGACCTCTGGGAGGTCATTTACAAGATCTGGCTGGTTATCACCGTGATTATTTACGCGGTAGTTGCAATTCCGTCACTTTATTTCATGTTCAGGTACAGATACAGAAAGGGTGAGAACGAGCAGGGTGACCAGGAACACGAGGGACACTGGGGTCTTGAGGCTCTATGGACGATCGTGCCACTGATAATCGTCTTATATCTTGCAACCCATGGGTTTGCCCTCTTCACCCAGATGAGAAAACCGCCGGAAAATGCTATGGAGCTTAAAGTTACAGCCTTTGCCTGGGGCTGGATGTTCCAGTATCCCAACGGGAAGATGGTGGTTGCCTCAGCTATAAGGGACACTGAGGATAAGAAGTGCAAACCCGAGGAATGCTACGGTGTTGACGGAGTCTTCCAGCAGTACGTCTACATACCCAAGGGAGTTCCTGTAAAGGCGATCCTGACTTCCCAGGATGTACTTCATTCCTTTTACGTCCAGCCTGCAGGGGTGACCCAGGATATGGTTCCTGGAAGAACCACCGTTACATGGTTTCAGATCAACAAGGAAGGTGAGTACTGGGTCTTCTGCAGGGAGTACTGCGGTCAGTGGCACTCAAGGATGTTTGCAAAGCTCAAAGTTGTATCAAAGGAAGAGTTTGAAAGGTGGCTCTCCGGTCAACCTGCTGATGCAGGTCATGAGCCATCAGATGAGAGAGTTGCTAACATAAACTCAAGCGGTCAGGAGGTTGTGAGATGAGAGAGGCGGTTGCAGAAAAACCCTGGTTTTCAGCCTCAATCTGGGAATGGATATTCACCACAGACCACAAAAAGATAGGAATCATGTACGGTGTCACCTCAACGATCTTCTTCATCGTTGCAGGCCTTATGGCTCTCGGAATGAGGCTTGAACTCTTCAGCCCAGGTGCTCAGTACCTCAAGCCCGAAACCTACAACTGGTTTCTCACGGTTCATGGTGCTGTTATTCTTCTGTGGTGGGCAATAGGGGTATGGGCTTCCTTTGCAAACTTCCTGATACCACTGATGATAGGTGCGAGGGACGTTGCCTTCCCTCGGCTCAACGCTCTTGGTTACTGGATGTTCTTTGCTGCGAGTGTAATAGCCCTTCTTACATTCATCCCAGGCAACCAGATAATGACTATGTGGACGGGATATCCTCCCCTTGCTGCTAAGGAAGGAATAGGATTTGCAGGAACAACAGCGTTGTTCGTTTTTATATGGCACCTAACTGGATTTGCTTCAATAGCGGGTGCGGTCAACTTCATTACCACTGTCATTAGAATGAGAGTTCCTGGAATCGGCTTCTTCAACCTTAACCTCTTCATTCATGGTGTCATAGCCGCGAACGTGATCCAGCTCCTCGGCGTTCCTTCAGTTGCCGGTGCGGTTACCATGCTCTTCCTTGACACATACCTCCAGACCAGCTTCTTTGATCCGACAAAGGGCGGTGATCCGATCCTTTACCAGAACCTCTTCTGGTTTTACTCCCACCCAGCTGTGTACGTGATGGTTTTACCCGCTTTCGGAATTATTTCCGAGGTGGTTTCTGCCTTTGCCCGTAAGCCGATATTCGGCTACAGGTCAATGGTTATAGCTATTTGGGCTATCGCGGTGGTCGGTTTTATAGTGTGGACCCACCACATGTTTGTCTCTGGTATTCCCGACTGGGTAAAGATATTCATGTCCTACACTACCCTTCTCATTGCTGTTCCAACAGGGATCAAGATCTTCAACTGGGTTGCGACTCTTTACAGAGCAGCAATAGT
>JALTVH010000141.1 GCA_027049085.1 Aquificaceae bacterium
CCTTGCAGGATCCCCTTTTGCTTTGATCTCAAAACTTCCGTTTATAAGAAGGTCAAGGGCGATCATTGAAAAGGTGTGGGCGGAAGGATAGGATGATAGGATCTGTGAAAAGGAAGAGAGAACCTCTCCTGCCATCTTCTCAAGCTCTGGTCTTTCCAGAATCCTTGAAAGCCTGACAAGGTTGTAAGCCATCACCGAGTTGCCCGAGGGAAGGGCACCGTCATAGATCTCTTTCTTTCTGGCAAAGAGATCCCCATCTCCTTCCCTGCTCTGATAAAAGGCACCGCTCTCATGGTCCCTGAAGAGTTCAATTGCTTTCTCAAGCAAACTTTCAGCCCATCTGATCCATCGCTCCTCAAAGGTCGCCATGTACAGGTCAGTGAGAGACCAGATGAGATAGGCGTAATCCTCCAGGAAGGCAGGTATTTCGGCAACCCTATCTTTGTAGCGGTGAAGGAGCTCACCGTCCTTTACCATCTTATTGAGCAGAAATTCAGCACACCCCTCCGCAATTTTTATGAAATCCTCCCTCTCAAGGGCGAGACCTGCCTTCACAAAGCCTGCTATCGCAAGGGCGTTCCAGTCGGTAAGGATCTTATCGTCCCTGAGGGGCCTTACCCTCTTTTCTCTCTCTTTAAACAGCTTTGTCCTTATCTCCTCAAGGGACTGCCTGAGGTCCTGTTCATCAATTCCAAGGTCTCTGGCATATTCTGAAAGGCTCTTCCTCATCCTCAGAATGTTTTTCCCCGTTTTTCTCTTTGTTGCCTCCTCAAGGAAGTTCCCTTCCTTCTCAAGGGAATATACCCTTACAGCGAGGTCAAGCTCTTCTTTTGTGAGCACCCTCTCAAGATCCTCAAGGCTCCACAGGTAAAACTTCCCCTCCTCACCCTCGCTGTCAGCGTCCTCTGCCGAGTAGAAGGCGCCCTCGGGAGACCTCATATCCCTGAGGAGGTACTCCGCTATCTCCTCCACAGTCCTTCCAAAGAGGTCCTCTTTTGTAACCTGAAAGGCCTCAGCGTAGGCGATCATCAAGAGAGCATTATCGTAGAGCATCTTCTCAAAGTGGGGCAGGTGCCACTCCCTGTCCGTTGAGTAGCGGTGAAAACCAAAGCCAACGTGGTCCCAGATTCCCCCGAGCCTCATATTCTTAAGCGTTTCCACAGCCATTTCAAGGGACCTTTCCTTTTCGTACCGCCTCCAGTACCTCAGCAAAAACATGATGTTGTGAGGAATCGGAAACTTTGGTGCAGACCCGAAGCCCCCGAACTCCTCATCGTAGCTTGCCAGAAGGTTCCCGTACGCCCTGTGTATAGTCGTCTCACTCAGCTCAGCTCCACCGTAAGACTCACCCTCCTGAGACCTGACCGCCTCAACTACCTGCCTTGCACTTTCAAGGACTCTCTTTCTGTCTTCTTTCCAGAGCTGGGCAATCCTCAGAAGAATGTCCTTGAGTCCTGCCCTGCCGTACATGGACTCCTTGGGAAAGTAAGTTCCCGCAAAGAAGGGCTCCTTGTCAGGCGTCATTATCACCGTCAGGGGCCAGCCACCCGTACCCGTCATCATCTGACAGACGCTCATGTAAAGGGCATCAATATCGGGCCTCTCTTCCCTGTCAACCTTGATCGCAACGTAATGCTCGTTGAGGATCCTTGCCACTTCCTCATCCTCAAAGCTTTCACGCTCCATAACATGACACCAGTGGCAGGTAGAGTAACCGATGGACAGGAATATGGGCTTGTCCTCTCTCTTGGCTTTCTCAAAGGCCTCCTCACACCAAGGGTACCAGTCCACGGGATTGTAGGCATGCTGGAGGAGGTAGGGACTCTTCTCGTTGATAAGTCTGTTAGGCTTTCTTTCCATCAGAGAAATCTCTTTCCAGACGGCTCAAGGGCGATGAGTTTAATCAGAGTCAGACCCCGGAGGGAGGCTCTCAACATAAATTGACCTGCTCGGGAAGGCAAAGCTCCCGCCATTTTTCTCAACGATCTCCATTATCCTGAGATTGACGTCCTCCCTGATGGAGAGGTACTCCTCCCAGTTGGCTGTGTCGGTAAAGCAGTAGATGAATATGTCAAGGGAAGAGTCGCCAAAGTCGGTGAAGTAAACCATCAGGAGCTGGTCCTTGGCGATCCTGGGATGGTTTCTGAGCATGGCTCTTATTTCCTCAAGGATCCTTCTCATCTGATCGCCCGTCGTTGAGTAAGTCACACCTATGGTCATCTTGATCCTTCTCACTCCCCGCCTTGAGAAGTTCTCAAGGGACTGGTTGGCGAGAACCTGGTTGGGAACGGTTATAAGACTCTTCTCAAAGCTCCTGATCTTGGTCGTTCTGAGACCAATATCCTCAACGATCCCTTCAACGTCACCTATCTTTATCCAGTCGCCCACCTTCATGGACTTGTCAGCAAGGACAGTAAGTCCACCGAAGAGATTTGCCGCTGTATCCTTGGCAGCAAGGGCGAAGGCAAGACCGCCGAGCCCGAGGGATGCAAGGAGGGCGCTGACGTTTATGCCCCACTCCTGAAGTATTGCAACACCGCCCACCACAAGGACAAAGGCTTTGGAAATCTTTATCAGAAAACCGCCAATTTCACGCTCAAGCTCCTTGCCGAATCTCCCAGCAAAGGCAAAGATCCTGCTCTCGAAGGCTATCACCCCATTGTAGGCGGTCCAGGCAACAACGAAGATTATGAGGGACTTGAGAACCCTGTTTATAAGTTCAACCTCAATACCGAGTATCCTCAGGGCAAGGTAAACGCCGAGGATCACAAAGATAAAGACAGCGGGCTTTGAGATTATGCTGAGGAGGATGTCGTCAATCTCGGTTTTTGTTTTCTTAGTTAAGCGCCTGAGGGAACGAATGATGATGATGACAAAGATCTTTCTTAAGAATATAAAGGCAAAGAATACCAGCAGAGCAAGGACAAACCTGTAAAGGGGAATACCCAAAAACACCTGATTGAGGAATTCCTGAAGCTCAAGGAGGGAACTCTGGGCACCTTCCATCAGAGGGAAATTATAAATCATTCACCTCTGGTAATTTTCACTGTGAGGATTACCTTCGGTTTTCTCAAAAAAAACCTATCCTCATATACGACTGGGGAGGGAATCCCCAAAAACCTGAAGGGAGGTGGAAGCCATGAGGAGCAGGAAGACCTTTAGCAAACTCATAGCGGGGGCAATCATCTCACTCCCAGCCCTCGGCTTTTCGGCAGAGGTCAGCACCTATCATGTTTCCCCAAAGGGGAGCACTGAAGAAGCCTGCGGGAGCCCATCAATGCCCTGCAGTCTTCAGACAGCACTGACAAAAGCTCAGAGAGACCGCACAGACTCACAGATCCTTCTGGCGCCAGGCACCTACAGAGTCACCAAGACTCTTATCTACAGCACCCCCAACGGTGACGGAAAACTCATCATCCGCGCAAAGGATCCACAGAACAGACCTGTTATTACAGGAGAGGTTCAGCTCATGAGGATAGCCACCGACGACGATGCCCAGCTGGGAGGTGACCAGAGGGCGGACATTACGATCAGGGACATTGTCTTCAGGGGAGGCAATGCAAAGCTTGACGGCGGCGCCCTCAGCATCCATACCGCCCAGGCAAGCGCAACAGTCCAGAACTGCGAGTTTATATCCTCTGAGTCCGAAGGGAAAGGAGGTGCCCTTGCCTTCAGATCTGAACTGAACGGTTCCCTTTACCTGATTAACTCAACCTTTAAGGAAAACTCGGCGAGGGAGGAGGGAGGAGCCCTCTATGCCTCAACAGAAGGGGGAGAGGTTCAGATAATTTCAACGGACTTCCTCTCAAATACTGCGAGGAAGGGAGGGGGAGCGATGGTTGTATCAAAATCCGACAAAAGCGTTAGAGTCCTCGGCTCCAAGTTCCTCAAGAACAGGGCGATCTTCACAGGCGGGCTCCATATAAGCGGGAGTTCAGCAGTGTCTGTGATCAACTCAGAATTCATGGGCAATCAGAGCTCCGACATGGGAGGAGGTCTCTTCACCTCATCAAGGGGCAAGGTAACGGTAAAGAAAAACATCTTCTGGGAAAAC
>JALTVH010000142.1 GCA_027049085.1 Aquificaceae bacterium
AAGCGTGGCGCTTTCACCTTAAGAGGATCTGGGAAGAGAGGAACGTTCCTCTTCCAGAGGGAAGGGATCCGGAAGACCTGATAATAGTTCCCGACAACGCTCTTTACTATGCGTCCCTCGGATGTGCTCTCACCGCTCTCTCTGAGCCAACTGGTGAAGGTGTTTACTCCGGTATTGATAGGCTCCGCTGGTGGGTCACCGAGGGCCAGCACCAGCAGAAGGAGAAGGAAGGTAGAAAGGGTCTGTGGCAGACAGAGGAGGAGCTTCAGGTCTTCAGACAGGAGTATGAACCGCAGGTCTTTGCCTACAAAACAAGAAGAGAGTTTAAAGGGACGGCTGAGGAGGTTGTTATTGGATGCGATTTCGGTTCCACCACGGCCAAGGCCGTGGTTCTGTCTCCCAGCAAGGAGATCCTCTTTTCTGCCTATACCCTCAGCAGAGGCAATCCCATTGAGGATGCCAAGTACCTCTTTAGAGAGATAAGGGAAAGGATCGGCTCTGCAAAGGTTATCGGTCTTGGCGTAACCGGTTACGGAAAGGACCTCCTCAAGGACATCATAGGTGCGGACGTTGCCATCGTTGAGACTGTTGCTCATGCGACCGCAGGCCTTCACTTCTTCCCCGATGCTGACTGCATCTGCGATGTTGGTGGTGTTGATGTGAAAATCATCATCCTCAGAAACGGTGCGGTGGTGGACTTCAGGCTCAACTCCCAGTGCTCTTCGGGAAACGGTGCCTTCCTTCAGGGCGTAGCAGAGAGGTTCGGGATCCCCCTTGAAGAGATCGCAGATAGGGCTTTTTCTGCCCGCTCAATGCCAACCCTTACAATGGGCTGTGGTGTCTTTCTCCAGAGTGACATCGTTAACCAGCAGAGGAAGGGCTGGAATGCGGATGAGATCCTCGCCGCCCTTTCCTGGGTTCTGCCCCAGAACGTATGGATCTATGCGGGCAACATCACCAACTTCAGGGATATTGGAAGGAAGTTCATCCTTCAGGGAGGGACCCACAGGAACCTTGCGGTTGTGAAGGCTCAGGTTGACTTCCTCAGGTCCAAGGTCCCTGACGCAGAGGTGGTCGTTCATCCCTACTCGGGAGAGGCCGGAGCAATAGGTTCTGCTCTCGTTGCCCTGGAAAGAGCAGACAGGTCAAGGGGGTCCCGCTTCAGGGGCTTTGACACCATAGAGAACCTCACCTACAAAACCACAACCTCAGAAGACACCGTTTGCAGATGGTGCCCTATTGAATGCAGGCGAACCTTTATAGACGTACAGCTTCCTGGCGGTGAAGGAAGGCCCTGGTCAAATGTTCCCCTGCCCGAGGGCTGGGTGAGGATAATCGTCAACAACTCCTGTCCCAAGGGACTCGTTGAGGACAAAAACGAACTCAAAGCCATTAAGGAACAGATGGAAAAGGTAAGAAAGAGCTTCCCCAATATTGCCCAGTTCGTTCAGAAGGAAGCCTTCAGGACGAGGACAGCTGTTCAATGAGAGGGTTTTTCTTTTCTCTCCTCAAGCTTTATCATGGTGAGGCCGAAAATAGCAATGATGGCAACGGTTGCAACCATAAACCAGATAGGCTCTACTGTCATTCTACCTTTTCCTCCTTAATAGGTAAGATAAACCAACCAACGACTGCGGACAAGATCGCAACTGCCGACAGTCCAAGAACCACTTCAATGGATACTTTGTTACTAATAAAGCCACCAATTACACCTGCTGTCACAGCATACTTGGATATATCAATAAAAGCCTCCCCCAGCTTTTTTCTTCTTAGCACCAGTGAAATTATATCAGGGGGTTAAGGTAATGATTCTCCTTGATGTTTTCAAAAAAAGGACCGCCGAAGGCGGTGGCTTCAGGGAAGAAAGAAAAAAACTTAAAATCGGTATTCCCAAATTCCTCAATATCTGGTCCACTCACCGCTTCTGGATCGGCTTTTTGACTTCTCTTGGCTTTGAGCCGAGGAACATAATCTTCAGCTCCGACACCTCCGAGGAACAGTTCAGGGAGTACGGCAAGGGAAGGATTGGGATGGATTCATGCTATCCCGTAAAGGCACTGGCGGGGCACATCGGCGAGCTGTTGATGACCAAAAAGATTGATATTCTACTTGTTCCGATGATTTACTCCCTGCCTTCCTTTTTGAGGGGTTCGGTTGTGGACGTGCTTTCCTGCACAAGGGTGATGATGGCGCCAGAGAATATAAAGGCTGGGTTTATCAAGGAAGAGAATACCTTTGAGAAAATGGGGGTGAAGCATCTGTCGCCCTTTGTGAGCTTTTCCGAGCCCCATTTACTTCCCAAGTACCTTTATGAATCTTTCAGACAGGCTATTGAGGTGACCTACGAAGAGGTTGAGAAAGCTGTAAGGGATGGCCTTGAAGAGCTTGAGCGCTTTGACAGAGAGATGAGGAAAAAGACAAGGGAGATCCTTGAGTGGTGCGCCAGAGAGAACAGGCCCTGCATACTGATTCTGGCAAGGCCCTACCACATGGACCCTGGCATAGGCCATGAGATCGATGCGGAGTTCCAGAGCTGTGGGTACCCTGTGGTCTGGGGTCAGTATCTGCCGACCGACAGGGACCTCCTGCAGTGGCTCTTCGGCGCAGATATTGAGGCTGGTTTGATAAAGGATCCCTTTGATATATCTGATGTCTGGACCTCTTCTTACTCATCAAACACCAATGAGATTATCTGGGGCGCCAAGTTCGCTGCCCGCTTCCCCTGGATAACTGCGGTTGTTAGGCTATCCAGCTACGAGTGTGGAATGGATCAGCCAACCTTCACCCCTGTTCAGAAGATCGTTGAACACTCAGGCACTCTGTACTTCAAATTTGGCGACCTTGACGAAACGAGACCTTCAGGTTCAATAAAGATAAGGGTTGAGACCATTGATTATTATGTGAGGAAGTATTCTGAAGGGATTATTGAGAGGAAATTGAAGAGGTTGAAACCTCAAAGACCTATTGGATTTGGTGGAGAATGTGAATAGGTATTCTTGCGTATCAATTTATTTATAACATTGCACATCAGTTATTTTGATTCAAATTAAATGATACGATGGCGTATCATGAAAATGCCCTCGTCCTGGCTGAGGAGTATCTGCCCTATCTGCTAAAGGAAGATACTGTTTGCTCTCTTGCTATTGAAAGGATCAGAGTGAATATTGAGGATATAGGAGAGGAAAAACCAGAGGACCCATCGCTCAGGCAGGCGTGGAATTACTACACCACTGCAAAAGAAGTCTATTCTCTTGCCCTGAAATCAGTTGGGACTGAGGAGATTATCACTGAGCCTGTTATTTTATGGATTTACGAGAAGTTATGGGAAGGCTTTAATGTTCCAGCAGGATACAGAGACACGGATATGACTATTCCTGGAGCAAGATTTGAGCCACCAAGGTTTGAAGTTGTTCCGCTAACTATGGAAAGGATTCTCAAATGGCTGAAGAGGTCAACCTTAGAACCTATACGGAAATCCGCTATATTTCATCTCCTATTTGAGGTTATTCATCCCTTTGTTGATGGAAACGGTAGGGTGGGGAGGATTCTCCTTAATGCACTGCTCATTGAGGGAGGACTTATGAATGTTGCTTTCAGAGACAGGGAAAAATACATAAGAGCATTGAGACAGGCTGAAGAGGGTGCTGTAGTTGTTATTGACAAGCTGGCAAGAGGCAGAAGGCTTACTGATTCTGAGATCACAGGAACTGTTATTGAATACGGCGATTTAGAAGCTTTTGAAGGATTGATCAGAAGCGAGCTACTTTACAGCCTCAGGGTTTATGCAAGGGACCAGGATATTCTCCTGACTCCTTTTCAGGCGACACAACTCTTGGGACTGAAAAACAAGGACTATATAAGGGTATTAATAAACAGGGGTGCGCTTGTGGGTATAAAGGTAGGCGGGTCCTGGCGAATTCCCTTGGCAGAGGTTCTTAATTACGCTGAAAGGAGAAAGAAGATTTGAAAATGGAGACGAGGGGATTTGAACCCCCGACCTCCGCCGTGCGAGGGCGGCGCTCTCCCGGTCTGAGCTACGTCCCCAAAACTGT
>JALTVH010000143.1 GCA_027049085.1 Aquificaceae bacterium
CTTTTTCAAGAGCCTTTTTCTTTACCTTTTCTGGATCTATACCTCTCCCGTCATCTGAAACCTCAATAACAACCGAACCTCCTTCCTGGTATGCCCTTATTTTGACCTTGGCTGTCTCATTTTTACCAACCTCCCTCCTCTCCTCAACAGTCTCAACACCGTGATCAATAGCGTTCCTGATCAGGTGGATCATTGGTTCAGCTATCTTCTCAACAATTACCTTATCAAGCTTTGTTTCACCCCCCTCAACAATGAGCTCAACTTTCTTTCCAAGGGTTCGGGAAAGGTCTCTAACAAGCTTGGGAAACCTTTCAAAAAGGACTGATACAGGAACCATACGCATCTCAAGGACATGTCTTTGCAGGGTGTCAATGAGTCCTCTGAACCTGTGAATGTGATCCTTAAGCTCCTTTGTAGCCTCTGGAACGTTATACTCTCTGGAAAGCTTTACAGCAAAAAGATTGAGCCACTCTTTAAAGACAGAAAGCTCACCCACCACATCCATAACTTCAGCAACAAGGTTTTCCTCAACCTTGAGGTAATTGGCTTTTGAAATATATCTTGATGTATCAATTTCTTTACCTTTCTTAGATGATTTTTCGGTTTTCGCTTCCGAGTATTTTTTGATCTTCTCTTCCAGGGATTGTGAAAATAGATTCAAGTTCGTTTTAAATTCATTAAAATCAACGTTTCCCAGTGAGTTTGCAAGGTCAATAACCTTTTTCTTAAGGTCCTCGAAGCCTGCGTCTTTAACAACTTTGTGAAGAGTTGTTAATGACCTCTTCAGGAATTCCTTTTCCTCTTCATTAATGCCTTCCTTACCTGATATTTCCTTGAAAAGCGGGCTGTATTGCTTCCAAACATTCAAAAGTGCACCTATCTCCAGTGGAATGCCCCTTTCAGTTTGACTGTCTTCTGATCTTCCACTTTCAAGTTTTTCAAGTAGTTCAATAATGTCTTCTCCCTCCTCAACCCGACCTTCAACAAAGGCAAGGAAAAGGTCATCCATTCTGTCAAGGATCTCTTCAAGGAGCTCAACCTGATGGGCGTGGATTCCCTTTCCTGAGTCCCTTGCCTTCTGTAGAACCGACTCAGCTCTGTGCGTTGCTTCGTGCAGATATTTCAGATTTGGTTCCTCACCGTAGGTAAGTATAAGACCGGTATTGCCCTTCAATGTATGAAAACTCCTGAAAACCTCGTTAATAAGCTCAAGATTTGAGGGATCGCCGTGAAGTTCCTGCAGAGACTGTCTGAGCCTTGAAAGGATCTCCTCGGTTTCTAATCTGTAGTTCTCAAGAAGAGTTTCAGGTATCGCTGATGATTGAGGCTTTTCCTCCTCTTCCCCTACCTTGGGTTTTTCATCTTTGCTGTCTATCGCCTCAATTTCAACACCATCATCAATAATAAATTCAAGTACCTCACGGATGTCCACCATACTCTTATCAGTTTCAAGAACCACATCAGCATGGAAGCAGTGAGCATCTGTTGGCTCCTCCTCCGGTGACGGAATATTCTCCTTAAGAATTCTGACATCCACACTCCCTATTTCCTGGAGGTCTTCAATGTAAAACCTCGGGTCTATAGCCCTTTCAAAAACACTCTTTCCAAGCCTGAATTTTATCAGGTACTTCACCTCACAACCCTCTTTACAACTTTCGCAAGTTCCTCTGGTTTGAAAGGCTTAACGATCCAGCCTGTGGCACCGAGCCTTTTTGCCTCTTCTTTCTTGGACGCTTCCGTTTCCGTCGTGAGCATTAGAACTGGTGTTGTTCTATTTAAAGCCCTGAATTCTTTTAAAAATTCAAGTCCATTCATTTCAGGCATATTTATGTCGCTTATTATGATGTCGTAGGTATTTCTTTTAACCAGCTCAAGAGCAGATTTTCCATTCTCCGCGGTATCAACTGTGAAACCTTCCGGCTCAAGAGCCATTTTCACGAGATTCCTCATCGTAGCAGAGTCATCAATAGCCAGAGCTTTTTTCATCTTTTTCCTCCTCTAAAAGAGCTCAACATCGGTTTCAAGGTCTTCAACTTTCTTGCCAACCACCTCTTTTGAGGTATCTATCTCTTTGTTCTGTACCTTAGCAATTACATGCCTTTCTTCTATGAGTTTTGGAATCTTCGTAAATTCACCGTAGAGAAAGTCAACTCTGGAAGCAGCAGACTCAAGACTGATTCTGTCCCTGAGGAGATCCTCAAACACTTCAATCATCTCAGACAAAATTTTTAAAGCTTTCCCTGCGTTGGCCGACCTCTGGTTCGTGAGGTCAATTTCCTGGAGGACTGAGAGGATAGTTTCCCTGACCCTCTTGAGAAATTCCATCTCATCTGAAACGGCATTTCTAACGTATTCAAGGAAATCCACGAAATTCTGAGCCATCCAGAGAAGGTCCTCATTCAGGTCTTCCCGGAACTTGCTCTGGTCCTTTTCAAGCTCCCTGATATCGTTGTCAAATTTGGTCTGCTTTTCAATCTGAACAAGGAATTTTCCATTGAGATCCTGAATAGACTCAATGATCTCAGAGGCAAGTTCATTGGTTCTTACCGAAGCTCTACGAACTTCATCGGCTATAACTTTAAAACCTCTACCCTCCTCACCAAGCCTCGCTGCCTCTATGTAAGCGTTCAAGGCAACGATCTCAATGATCTCTGCAATTTCCATGATCTTTTTTGCACTGTCCGTGAGTCTTGAAACATCCTCCCCTATCATCTCTATACCGTTTTTAAGAATTGATGAGCTCTCCTTTAAAAATTCTCCCGATGAAACCAACTGCTTTACTTTTTCACTGAATCTTTGCTTGAGGTAATCAATTGATTTTTTACATTTGCATTCCTCGCCGGTAAATGCACAAATATCGGTGTTTTCCCTCATCTCCCAAACTCTATTCCTGACTTCCGAAGGAATTTCATTGAGGGAGTAGCCCTGTTCCCTTGTGTATGCACAGGTTATGTACCTCTCAAAGATAACAAAGTCCATAAAATGGTTCTCAATTTTCTTAAAAAAGTCGTTAAGTTCTCCGAGGATAGATCCGAATATTCTGTCAATTTCTCCAAATCCTGTTATTTCAATGAGCTCTGAGGTCGCTCTTACGGTCTTTAAAATTACCTCATTGATTTTGAGAAACTCATCTTCCCTCCTCATGACCTTCCCCCAGCTTCACAAGCTCACCTATCCTTTCGGTATCCAGGTCTGATTTACTCAAAAGGGCTTCGGGATCAAGGATGAATACAACTTTCCCGTCCTCAGATTTGATCACACCTTCAAAGACTTCCCTTTCAATTCCTCTGATACTTCGGACATCCTGAATGGAATCCTCCTCTGCCCTGATTATCCCTTTTAGCCTCGTCACTTTCAGTCCAACAGGAAGATCATCAAGAACAATAACCTTGTTGGATTCTTCTCCGCCATTAACACCGATCTTCTGACTGAGTGAAACTATAAGGATCACGGAGTTTCTAAGGTTATATACTCCTTCAATGTAATCCGGTGATTCAGGAAGTGCAGTTACTTCACTGACTTCAACGACCTCTTTGACCTTCTCAATCGGAACCGCCAGTTCCGCATCACCAATTTCAAAACCTACAAAGCTCCTCATCTTCTCCTCTCCTCTTTCTGAAGCTTGTTCAATCCCTCCGTCCTCGTATACTTCATCTTCAAATCCAAGAACCTCAGCAATATCAAGGATCATTACTATTCTTCTTCCCTCATCAAGAGCCACAAATCCTCTTGAATCCTCCTTCTTCAGTATGCTTTCCTCGCCAACCCATCTTATCTCGGTTACGTCATCCACGGCTACGCATACATCACTTTTACCCAAAGCAGGAACAATAGCCCTCCTTGCATTGCTGTCATCTCCCACACCAATAAGCCTGTGGAGGGAAACCAGTGTCATCTGCCGGTCCCTGAAGATGAAGACACCTTTGACATAAGAGGGAGAGTCGGGAAGATAAGAGAGGCTTTCTGGTGCCTCAATAACCTCATTCACATTTTCAACAGGGAATGCAAACCACTCCTCTCCCAACCTGAATATTAGAAGTCCCCTCTTTCTTTCCTGACTCTGCCTATCTACTGCTTTCTGGTCCTCCGTGGAAAATCTCCTCCTTGATGCACCTCTGGACTGTTTTTTCCTCCCTTTTTTTACAAGGGATTCTATCTTCAGAACAAAAACCGGCTTTCCATCCTTTTCAAAGTATCCCTTTATAAATTCCCTCCTCAGATCACCGATCTTCTTCTTCAATGCTTTCTTGAGTTTGCCATCCTGTAATTTTTCAATACCCTTGATCCTGTCAACAAGAATTCCCAGATTTTCACCACCAACGCTTATGATAAGGACTGTTTCACCAAGAGTCTTTTCACCCTTAAGAAGGATACCGCTGTTATAAATTGGGATAACGTTGTTCCTGAGGTTGATAACACCCTCAAGCTCTTCACCAGAGCCGGGAACGGGAAAGACCCTTTGCACTTTAACCGCCTCAACGACAGACTCTGTATCGAGTGCAAAGCTCTGCCCGAGAACTTCAAATACCGTAAGACCATTCATCCTTTCCCGACCTCAGTAGGTCTGAAGCTCGTCGGCTATACCGGCAAGCTCATCAATAGCAACGGCTATTTGCCTAACCGCATCCTCAATCTGCGCAATTGCCTGAGCAAGTTCAGAGGTTGTTCGTGCAGATTCCTCAGCGGCTGCAGCTATCTGCTCTGATGCAGAAACAACCCCCTCAACCCTTTCCAGAACATCTTTGGCTCCTTTTTCGGTTTCCGTAAAAAGATCCACGCCCTGCCCTGCCACTTCCAAACATTCAGAATTCATCTGAATAGCCTTATCAGAAAGTTCCATGTCCGAGAGTGTTTCCGCCGAGGAAATGGTAAGTACCTGAGTAAAAACATCAAACTGCTCATCAATATCGCTCAGATACCTCTGAAGGTTTTCAATAAACTCGTTCCCTTCAAGGGCAAGGTTTTTGATATCTGAGGAAACAACCTCAAAGCCTTTACCAAATTCCCCCGATCGTGCTGACTCAATGAAGCCATTAACAGAAAGCATATTCGTTTGAACCATAATCAGCTCTATCTTCCCGATGGTTCTTGACATTGAGGAAACCTTCTTCCTCAGCACCCTGATTGAGTTCATGTTCTCGTCAAGACCTTCCCTGAGGTTATGGAGATTCTCCCTTGAGTTCTTTAAGGAGTCCAGGGCACCCGAAAAAGCTTCAGAGGCCCTTTTCATAGCCTCAAGACCATCACCGGCACTCTTTAGCACCTCTTCAGATGAAGTTTTCATGGTTTTGGCGAGATTAAGCATCCCCTCCGCAGACCTTGCCTGCTCCTCCGCAGCTGCTGAAAGCTGGTCAACCGCTTCTTTTACCTGGTCTATGCTCCCTGAGAATTGTTCAACCGAAGCGGAAAGTTCTTCCGCAGCTGATGCTATCTCCTCAGCAACCTTTCCCTCAATAGAAGGCGCATCCTTGAGCTCAACAGCCATTCTCCTTAGCTCTTCGGCAGCTGAATTTATCTGGTCCATTGCCACAGAGAGCTCAGAGACAGACCTTGATATTTCCTCAGACGCCGAAGACTGCTCAGCAGAGGCAGAGGCAACCTGTTCAGAGCTCGCTTTAAGCTCCTCAAGAGCCTTCATCTCTTCTCTGTACAGCCTTATGAACTCATCAACAGCTGTTATCAGGTCTGACATCTTCTGCGAAATAGCATTGAATTCCTTTACGACCTCCTTCATCTCATCTACCTGTTTTTTGCCCTCCTGCACAAGGTTAGCAATACGTTCAACACTCTGTTTAATCCCTGCTGTGAGTTCAGAGATTATCTCTCTGATCTGGGAGGTGTTTTTCTCAGAGAGCTCTGTCATTATCCTTACTTCCTCGGCAACAACTGAAAACCCTTTGCCGTGGTCACCGGCTTTGGCAGCCTCAATAGCAGCGTTCAGGGCAAGGAGGTTGATCCTGTCCGCAACTTTAAGTATTGAACCGGTGGCATCTTCTATCTCACCTGAGATTTTCTCAATAATCTCAACAGTCTTGGTTGTGGAGCCAACTTTTTCAGAGGTGGAAAGCATGCTTCTTGATATGCGGTCTATTAATTCTGTTAATGAAGAGGTCCTTTTGTTCAGGTCCTGAATGATATTCTGGAGGTTAATTGCTTCTTCCATTCCTTTATTAACGAGGTCTCCAATGACTGCAATAACCCTTCTGTTCTCTTCAGTCGACCTCGCTGCCTCTTCTGCAGCAGACGCAATTGTTTGCGCAGAACGCTTTGCCTCCTCAGTAGCTGAGGATATTTCCGAAATTGAAGCCGCAACCTCCTCCGACGCCGATGCCAGCTTTTCCACAAGCGACTGCTTTCTGGCTGAGGTGCGCTCCCTTCTGGCACTTCTGTTTTTAACTACCGATGTTCCAGCCCTTCCGCCAGAATCCTCCGGAGGCAAAATATCCCTCATCGCTCAACCTCCAATGGATGGACAAAAGCCCCTGCTTTCATATCAGAATTTCGGAACATTGGACACCTCCTTTAGGAGATGCCTAAAGTAGAAATTTCCTGCGTTAGAGCAGGTGGGTTTAGAGGTCTGTGGACATAGAGGTCAACTTTAGCGTCTCTGTTGAATTCCTCAACAGCCTGTTCCGGATCAAAGGAGAAAAGGACGACCTTGGAGGTAGTTCTCTCTATTGCCTTGAGCTTTCTGACAACTTCATCTTTATTTTCTTCTATGGAGTCAAGGTCAACGAGGATCAAATCATAACTTCTCTGTGAAAGCTGGTTGATAAGGTTCCTGACCGAATCGGATACAACCATGTAATGGAGACGATCAATAAAGATAAATCTAATTGCTTCCTTAAAAAAACTTGAGGATGTCAGCACAGCCACCCTCATGGTGTTATAATTAATTTGCTAAACTAAAATAGACAACCTGAAAATTGACAGAAAAATAAAGGTTATTTCCGTATTATATATTCCTTATTCCATATTTTTTATGTAATTTTCCAGAAATTTATTTCTTTCCCTGCACTGACCCAGTTCATAACTGAGTTTTTCTATCTTTGTGACAATGATATTCAGTTGAGAAACAATATCGCTCAAGGATTTATAAAGAGTTTCCTGATTACATTGCATTTCATAATATACTTTCAAAGCCTCCTTAATTATCCCCACTTCCTTCTTGTTCAGGTTGCATTTTAATTCATCAAGAAGGTCGAGCGTTTCGTCGTCAAACATGTATGTTTTCTTTCTCAATGCTCGCTCTCCCTTTCCTCACACAAGCCACCATAAAAGATCTTAACAATAAATAAGATCACTTTCTGAGCCTTGTAAACCAGAGATTTGCAAGATTTTTACGGCAATAATGAATTTTGTTTTTCTTTGACCTAAATTGAAAACCATGGAATCCTACAAAAGAGTCAATCAATTATGGGAAGATTTAATTCAGGATTACGACTTCTTTGTTAACTATAAGGAAAAATTTATTGAAAATTTTAGAAGTTGCTCAAAAAAAGATGCACCTAAAATTCTCGGAGTTCAGGGTCTTTCTACCCTCATAAAAAAGCTTTACCTCGTTCTTTTTTCCTTTCAGAAAGATCCGAGAGAGGATCTCTTTAACCTTGCCTACAGGTTAAATAAATATGAGATAGACCTGAAGAAGATCCTGACCAAGTGCACACTACTGATGGTTAGGGATTACATTGATCACGTTACTCAAACAAAGGGAGATATTACAAAAATTAAAAGACTCCTGGAACTTATAGAAATTTACCTCGGAATAGTTGAAGATGCACGGACAAAGTATATAGGTGAACTTAAAAAAGAATTAAAAAAACAGGAAAAGCTTGTTGCGGAGGGAGAAAGGGACATAATTATTGGATTTCTCAGAAAACTTTTAGACCAGAAAAAGGCCGAAATAGAATTCATCAAATATTACAAACAGGTACCTGCTGTCTGCAAATCAAGGCTTATTGAGGTAGGGGAAACATCCTTCAGGGCAAATATATGTAACCTTTCTATTTTCTCATTAGATGAAGAAGTTTACGTGAAGCATCCAAGGCTTCCAAGGACTGTTGCAGTCAGGATACAGGAAATTGACCACACACAGGATATAGCTGAATTTGAAGTGATAGGCTTTGTTGACCTCCCTCAGGAAAGAAGAAAGTACGTAAGGGTTCAGCCAGATGAAAACATACCTGTTACCATAAAAAAAGAGAAGCTTGAAATAACCGGACAAATAGCAGACATCTCGGTTGGTGGCATCGGGGTTTACGTTAAAGATTACTCAGGTCTTGGAATTGGTGATGTCGTCGCCCTTTCTTTCCTCTTACCCAGCGGCAAAATTGAGACAAACGGGATAATCAGGCATATTACACCCCACGAAAATCTTTTCAGGGTCGGGATTGAATACAGGCTTGATTTTAAAATGGAAGAAATAGTAAGCGATTACGTAATGGAGAGGCAGTTTGAAATTCTAAGGGAATTAAAGGGGGTTGATCTTTAATGGGTGGTGTTAAGATTTTTCAATGAAGAAGAAAATAGAGGGAGGTTAGGTATGGACTTAGTACTTCTCATTATCTTTCTTGTTCTGTTTCTGGGCGGCGCCTTTTTCATAATTACAACATATAACCGCTTCCAGACCCTTAAAAACGGTGCTCAGGCAACCCTTGGACAGGTTCAGGTTGCTTTAAAGAAGAGGCTTGATATGATCTCACAGCTTGTTGATTCGGTCAAGAGCTACGCAAAGTTTGAAAAAGAGACCTTTGAAAAGGTAACAGAGCTCCGTTCGAGCGTTCTTAAACCCCAGTCGCCGCAGGGGCTAAGCAGGATTGAGAAGGAGACAAGGAGCCTTCTGGGAAATCTCCTTCTGACAGTTGAGAACTATCCTGAGCTCAAAACCTCCGAGATAGTCAAGGAACTCACCCAGTCCATACGAAACCTTGAGAACGAGATAGCAAGGCACAGATACACATACAACAATATAGTCCAGGAATTCAACACAAAGCTGGATGTATTCCCCTCCAACCTGATTGGTGGAATGTTCAGCTTTACCAAGATGGAATACCTTGAGTTCGGTGAAGAGGTAGAAGAGAGGCCTGACGTTTCCTGGAGCACGTAATGGGTGAGGGTGGTCGCCTCCTTACGGTTCTCGGGATCCTTTATGGAATTGCAGTGCTCTCAGTTATTGTTTCAGGTATAGATCCAAGGGCACTGACCTCTGACCTCACCGCCAGCTACAGGGCAGTGATTGATGTTGATGAGACCATAACCCTTAAGGAAAGCTACCTCTTTGATGTCAGAAAAGGCCAAAGGTTCAGCATGCTTTACAGAAACTGGAACGCACCGCTCCTTTACGGGGGCTCAATGAACTCTCCCTACATAAGCGCAGTGACCTTTGGCGGCGATGGGCTACCCTATGTAAAGGACAAAGATGGGAGGGTCTTCGCTGAAGGAGCTGATGAGGCACTAATAAAGGAGATCTCACAGCGAGCTGGGAACAATGAGGTAGGGATTCTGAGGAAAGAAAAGTTTCCAGAGGGTGAGTTCCGCCTTGTTGCTGAATATGAGATCTTTCCGCCCATTCGGCAGGATGATTCCAACGCCCAGCTGAATCTTAAGCTCGCCGACCGCCACATTTTCTACACCGACGTTGAGATCATCATAAGGGACGGACCCTCAGTTATAAAAGAGATCTTTCCCCACCTTGCAAGCTATTCGGTTGAGAGAACGGGAAACATATGGATTGTGAAAGGAAAATCACCTACCGATTCCCTTGTTGAGGTAGAGATACTGACCTCACGCTATACTTTCAGGGGTTTTTCCGAATTCATTCCGAATATAGAAGGATATATAAAGAGCGCCAACTCAAACCTCATGCTCTTCCACATCCTAAGAAATGCAGGGAAGAACATTATCATTGCAGGTCTTTTCTTTTACCCTTTCCTCCTTATTTTGATTTACTGGCTTTACGGATCTGAGAGGTCCTTCACCGTTCCCCAGCACCTGAGCTTTATACCTGATCCCAAAAAGAAGCCCTGGCTCGTTAACATGCTCTTCAGCGGAAACGCAGAGAGAACCGACGAAAATGCCCTTTACGCAACCCTCGTAGACATGGAAAGAAGGGGACTGGTGGAGATCCTTCAGGATGGCGGAAAGCTGAAAGTAAAAGTCAAGAGCAGGGAAACCAAGGATTCCTTTGAAAGGAAGGTCCTCGCCCTCCTCGAAAAATATGCACCTTACGGTGGAGGATACTTTGATCCCGAAGAGGTTGAAAAGCTCGTTGACTCCTACGTTTCAAGGAGGGACGACGGTGCCCTTGAGAGGCTGAAAAGGGATTTTGAGGATGTTATCAACTTCACCGACCCACTGATAGTCAAAGGCTTCCTTTCAACGAAAGGACACAGTATAGTGAGGTACAGTGGTATAGTTCTGAGCATCTTCCTTGGCCTGTATATGGTGGGAATGTATATCTTTTCAAGCCTTCAAAAGGGTTACGTCTATGACCTGCTTGTTCTTGGTGGCGGAATGCTCGTCTCCCTGAACCTTCCACACCTTTTCCTCCCACCACAGGTGTTCGGCAGATGGAAGAGAGACTTTTACAGGGAAAAGCTAAAGTGGAATGCCTTTAAGAGCTTCCTCTCAGACCTTGCGATGATCAAAAAGTATCAGCCAGAGGACGTTGCCATATGGGAAGAGTGGCTCATCTACGGCACTGCTCTTGGGGTTGCAGACAGCGTTGAATCTGCAATGGAAGAACTTAAGATTAAGGTGCCAACCTTATCAAAAACACCTTACGTGAGGAGAAGGTTTTATCATACTTATAGACATGTCCACTCCGCTTCAATCCCGAAGGCTTCGGGCACATCCGGTCTGGGTGGCCTTGGTGGATTCGGAGCGGGAGGAGGCTTCGGAGGAGGCGGTGCTGGAGGAAGGTGATGATTAAGATTATACAGCCTGTTTTTGGTGATGAAGAAAAAAAAGCCGTTTCCCAGATAATTGAAAGTGGCCAGATAACAAGGGGTGAGTGGACAGAGACTTTTCAACAGGAATTTGCCAGCTACATCGGCGTTGAAAGATGTTACACGGTTTGCTCAGGGACCACAGCGCTCTTTATAGCTCTGCGGGCTCTCGGAGTTGACAAAGGAGACAGGGTAGTTGTTCCAGCCATGAGTTTTATGGCAACAATTGATGCGGTTTACCTTGCCTGCGGAGAGCCAGTTGTTATAGATGTTGATGATTATTACACAATGGATCTGAATCAGCTCGAGGATGCGGTTAAAAAGTACAGCCCAAAGGTTGTGGTTCCCGTTCACCTTTACGGCGGCATGGCGGATATGGAAGGGATAATGTACCTTTCGGAAAAGTACGGATTCTACGTCGTTGAAGACTCAGCCCAGGCTCACGGTGCGGTTCTTAACGGAAAAAAAGCTGGCGCCTGGGGACACGTCGGTGCCTTCAGTTTTTATGCCTCTAAGAACGTTCCTATGGGCGAGGGGGGAGCGCTTACCATTAACGATCCAGAGATAGCAAAAAAGGTTAAGGACCTGATAGACTTCGGGAATTCTCCGGCTTTCAATGTGAGGATAACAGAGTTTCAGGCGGCGATCGGAACCCTTCAGCTAAGACGACTTGAAAAAAATAACAGAAGGAGAAGGGAAATTGCAAAAAAGTATAACGAGGGGTTTAAGGAAGTGGCGATCATCCCCCCTGTCAGGGAAGGATCCATCCACGTTTACCACCTCTACACCCTCAGACATCCCGAGAGAGATATGATCATTCAACACCTCAGGGACAGTGGGATTGATGCAAGGGTTTATTACTCCTATCTCCTTCATGAAATAAGAGAGTGTGACCATCTTCCGACAAATACAGCAGAAAGGTTTAGGGAAGAGGTCTTTTCAATTCCCGTACATCCTGCCCTCACCGATGAAGAAATTGACTACGTTCGCGAGCGGGTTCTGGAGGTAATTTCATCTGGTAAGATAACTACTTAGATGTTCAGAAAGGTTCTCATAGCTAACAGGGGGGAAATAGCCCTGCGGGCGATCCGAGCCTGCAGGGAACTGGGGATCAAGACGGTAGCGGTCTATTCTGAAGCTGACAGGGATTCCCTCCACGTACAGATGGCGGATGAAGCGATCTGCATAGGTCCCCCTGAGCCTTCAAAAAGCTACCTTGACATACCGCGGATAATGTCGGCGGTTGAGATCAGTTCTGCAGATGCGGTTTATCCCGGCTACGGCTTTCTTGCGGAAAATCCCAAATTTGCAGAGATCGTTGCAAAGAGCAGGGTGAAGTTCATCGGACCCTCACCTTCAACCCTTGATCTGATAGGTGACAAGATCAGGACCAAGGAAATAGCAAAGAAAGTTGGAATTCCTCTTGTTCCTGGAAGCAACGGCGCTATGAGCCTTGAAACCGCCCTTAGGACAGCAAGCAAAATTGGATATCCCGTCGTCCTGAAGGCTTCCGCAGGAGGTGGTGGGCGCGGAATAAGGATCGTAATGAACGAGAAGGACATGAGAGAAAAGTTTCCCGTGGCAGTTCAGGAAGCAGACCTGTGCTTTGGAGACGGGCGCATATACCTTGAGAAGTTCATAATAAATCCCAAACACATTGAGTTTCAGGTTCTTGCAGATTCAAAGGGAAAGGTGGTAGTTCTGGGAGAGAGGGAGTGTTCCATCCAGAGGAGGCACCAGAAGCTCATTGAAGAGGCACCGAGCCTATCGGTTAGCGAGAAAAAGAGGCAAGAGATCTCAGAAAAGGTTGGGGATCTATGTAGGTCAATAGGATATGAGGGTGCAGGTACCGTAGAGTTCCTAATGGATGAGGATGGGAATTTCTACTTCATGGAAATGAACGGGAGGATACAGGTGGAGCATCCTGTCACAGAAATGGTTACCTGTGTGGACATAGTCAAATGGCAGATCCTCATTGCCGCAGGGGAAGAGCTGACCATTGAGCCAGAAACACCCAGAGGCTGGGCAGTGGAAATGCGGATAAACGCAGAAGATCCAAACACCTTCATGCCTTCTCCTGGAAAAATTGATAGACTCGTCTTACCTGGCGGTGCCTGGGTAAGGCTTGACACCCATATTTACCAGGGCTATCGTATCCCACCCCACTACGATTCCCTTATAGCCAAGCTTGTTGTCTGGGGGTCAACAAGGGAAGAGGCAATAAAAAGAAGCCTAAGAGCCCTTGATGAGTTTGTGGTGGAAGGGGAAGGACTGAAAACCAACATTGATTTTCACAAGAGGGTCCTATCAACCCTTGAATTCAAAGAAGGAAGGCACCACATAGGCTTTGTGGAAAAGCTCATGGTCTGACAAAGTTCGCAACATATTTGCCGATAATGTCCACCTCAACATTGACCAGGTCACCCGGCTTTCTGATCCTGAGGTTTGTGTTTTCGTAAGTGTGGGGGATGATGTTTATGGAGATTGAGTTTCCTTTTATGTAGTTCACCGTCAGGCTGATGCCGTCAACAGCGACCGAACCTTTCTCAACAAAGAACTTGAGCTGATCCGCAGGAATACCTATCACCAGCTCTCTGTGTTTCCCCCGTGGCGCAAAGCGGAGAATCCTTGCAGTGAAGTCCACATGCCCGAGAACAAAGTGGCCCCCCAGACGTGAATCTGCCCTCAGTGACCTTTCAAGGTTTACGGGCTCATTCTTTTTCAGGGATCCGAGGTTCGTTCTCTTAAAAGTTTCGGGGGAAAGTTCAAAGCTCATGACGCCATCGGTAAAATCAACCACCGTTAGGCAGGCACCGTTGACCGCAACGCTCTCACCGATCCCTATGTCCCTGTAGTTTGAGCTTATCTTTAAAACACCGCCGAAGGCGGTCTTTCTGAGCTGAACCACTCTTCCTGTTTCGTCAATGATTCCCGTGAACATCAGAGGGCAACCTCCTTGGCGTCAAAAACGGGACCTTCCCAGCATACCCTCATGAAACCTCTCGTCCGCGAGCGAACAACACAACCAAGGCAGACTCCCCAGCCACAGGCCATCCTCTCTTCCAGGGAGAGCTGGAGTCTGTAGCCCTCAAGTTTTCTGGTAAGAGCCTTAAGCATGCCCTTTGGACCGCAGGCGCTCACAGTCCAGGAAGGATCGTAGTCTGTTAGTAGATCAGTCACAAGTCCCTTTTCACCTGCACTGCCGTCTTCCGTGCAGACCCTGAAGTAGAAGCCTTCTTCCTTAAGCCAGTCGAGCATCCCCAGGTGCTCAGCCCTTCTACCTCCGTAGATGATGTGGACTTCCTTTCCCAAGTCTCTCAACTCTTTCGCAAAAAGGGTAAGGCCTGCAAGACCAACGCCTCCGCCAATCAGGAGGTGTCTGTCTCCCTCATGGCTGAAGAGCCTCTTTCCCAGTGGACCGAAGGCTCTTATCCCTTCGCCCACCTTCAGCTCACTGAGTAGAGCCGTACCTCTTCCGACCACATCGTAAAAAAACCACAGTTCGTCCCCCCTCACGTCGCCAACCGCAAAGGCACGCCTTCCCATCGGGTCGTAGGTTCCTGAGACCTCAATCATGAAAAAGTGTCCGCCTCTAACAAGTTCAGCAGTTCCGAAGGACCTTACACGGAGAAGCCATAAACTTCCAAGGAGGTGCTGATTTTTTATGACCTCAAAGTGGAGATCCTGCATTGGTAATTCATTATATTTTTTATAGATATGAGAAGGCTGACCCTTTTGGTTCTTCTTCTGGCGGGGCTTGTACTGGCTACACAGGACAGGTGGTATCCTGATGTCAAGGAAGGCCTTGATGTTGCTAAAAAACAGAACAAACTTGTGATGTTTTACTTTTACGAGGAGACCTGCACTTACTGTAAGTACATGGAAGAAGTTGTATTTGTTGATCCAAAGGTAAGCACCTTTATGAGCAAAAATTTTGTGGTTGTGCCAATAGACGTTGAGGACCCTCCCAAGGACCTTGACAGGAGACTGAGGGTCTTTGGAACCCCCCACTTTATGTTCCTGGATCCCTTCAGGAACAGGGTGATCTTTGAGATCATCGGGATGCAGGAAACCGATGACTTCCTCAGGCTCATAAGGAGAGCCTGTCTGAAGTTTGAGAGGAGAAAGTGCTGAGTTGTCCCTGAAAGAAAGGGCAAAGAAGATAAAGATCCTCCTGATGGACGTTGACGGCGTCCTGACCGACGGGAGGCTTTACTACACAGAAGAGGGGGAGATGATAAAGGTCTTCAACGTTCACGATGGGCTCGGGATAAAAAGGATCCAGAAGGAAGGGATAAAAACAGGTGTCATCTCGGGAAGAGAGTCCCAGGCTCTCAGGAGCAGGCTTGAAGAGCTGGGAATTGAAGAAATTTTCATGGGAAAGCTGAAAAAGGACGGAATTCTGGATGAGATAACGAGAAGGCTCGGTCTTACCTATGACGAGGTAGCTTTTGTCGGTGATGACCTTGTTGACGTCCCCGTTCTAAAAAGGGTTGGCTTCCCCATCTGCGTTAGGAATTCGCCTGATGAGGTAAGGAAAGTCTGCCTTTATGAAACCATGCAGAAAGGTGGCGACGGTGCCATCAGGGAGGTTGTGGATCTTATAATTGAACTCAGAAGGAGATGAAGGCTTTCCTTTTTCACATCACATTTGCGGTCTTTTCGGTGATCTCCCTTGCATACATAGAAAAGATCAAGAAGGAATCAAGGATCATCACAAAAGAGAGCAGTATAGCAACCAACGTTTCCCTGAAGGTGTACGGCGAAGGCGGTCGAGAGTGGGAACTGAGGGGAGAGGAACTAATTTCCTTCGGGCAGGAAATCAGGATGAAAAGGGTACTCATAAGGTCTGAAGGGGGATACGTAATAAAGGCTGAGGAACTGGCCTTCAGGAAGGATAAAAACACTGCCCTCCTAACGGGTTCAGTAGAGATCAGGGGAAAGGCTCTCTTTGTAAAAACAGATAGGGCTTTTGCTGACCTCAACAGGAGCCTCGTAAGAGGAAACAGAGAGGTGAAGGTGTGGAAGGAAAGAAACTACATAGAGGGAAAGGGTTTTACAGCCTACCTCAACCCCCTGAAGGTTATAATAAGCGGAGCAAAGGCACAGCATGAGATGTAAAGCTCTTTTACTCAGCATTCTGGCATTCCCACTGATCCTTTATGCCCAGCCGATCACGGGCGAGGCAAAGAATCTTGAGTTCAAGAAAGACAGGATCATATACAGCGGGAACGCACGACTGACAAGGGGGGACATGGTTCTTAAGGCAGACAGGGTCACGATCTTCCTCAATGAGAAGGGCAAACCTGTTAAGCTGGTTGCTGAAGGGAACGTTGATTACAGGGAGCCAAAGAGAAAGGCAAAGGCAGATTACGCAGAGTACGTTTTTGCAGAGGAGCTTATCATCCTGAGGGGAAAGGCTGTAGTTGAGGAGGACAAAAACATCCTTGAGGCAGAAGAGATAGTGTATGATAGGAAAAACGAAACCCTCAGGGCGCTCGGTAAGAACCGAAGGGTAAGGACTATTTACATAGAGGAGGAGAAGAAATGAAGAAGTCCGACATAACCCGGGAGATCGCAAAGAAGAGGGGAATAACTCACAGAAAGGCCCGCCTCATCGTTGATCAGGTCTTTCAGGCTATGTCGGAAGCGCTGACAAGGGGAGAGAAGGTAGAGATCAGAGGTCTCGGAACCTTCAAGATACGAAAAAAGCCCTCCCGCTTTGTAAAGGATCCAAGAACAGGTGTGGAGCTTTTTATAAAGGAAAGATACGTTCCCACCTTTAAAATGGGAAAACTCATGAAGAACCACCTAAATTCAAAGGGTAAATGAAGTATGATGTTCTGGTCGTAGGCGCCGGACCTGCCGGAGCAACCGCTGGCTGGGTCCTTGCCAGAGCTGGTCTTAAGGTTCTGATAGTTGATTTCAAAAAAAAGCCGGGCGTTCCCGTCCAGTGTGCTGAGTTTGTCCCCCTTCAGCTGAGCCACAGGTTTCCCGAGTTCTTCCCCGCTTATGTCTTAGCCCAGAAGGTTGAAAGCATGGTACATTTCACACCATGGGGAGAGATTGTCACAATGCCTTCAGAGGGTTTCGTCCTGAAAAGGAACCTTTTTGACGCAAACATTGTAGATCTTGCTGTTAAGGAAGGTGCAACGCTCATGATGAGGACCTTCTTCAAAGGCTTTGAGGGAAACAGGGCGGTGCTTGAGAGAATTGATGGGAGGGAGATTCTAAAGGTTGAAGCGGACTTCGTTATAGGTGCTGACGGTCCAAGGTCAAGACTGGCAAGGCT
>JALTVH010000144.1 GCA_027049085.1 Aquificaceae bacterium
TGCAGGAGCTTGCCTATGGTGTCTGAGATCAGGTCTCTTATGAGTTTGTTCAGGTCTGTCTCAGGAATGTTCTTCTTTCCACTCATTTGCCTTCCTCCTTTTTACACAAATTCTGGCACAGTCCCTATTAGCATCTTGCTGGGGGTTAGAATAGATAGTTAGGTATGGGGGATAGAAAGGAAGAGGAGATAATTCGGGAGCTTGAGAAGAAGCTGTGGAGTGCGGCGGACAAGCTTAGAAAGAAGGTTGAGGTTCATGACTACAAATACGTAGTTCTCGGTCTTATATTCCTGCGCTACATATCCTACGCCTTTGACCAGAGGAAAGAGGAGTTAAAGAAAGAGCTATCCGACCCACAGAGCAGATACTATATTAAGGACCCCAAAGAGAGAGCGGAAGCTCTGAAAGATGAAGACTTCTACCTTGAAGAGGGTATCCTGTACGTTCCAGAACAAGCCCATTGGGAGTATATGAGGAAGAACGCCCACAGAGAGAACATAGGTGAGCTTATAAACCGAGCCATAGACTTTCTGGAGGATAAGTATCCTGAAAAGCTAAAGGACGTCATACCCAAGATTTATACAGACCCAAAGATAAACCTTTCCCACGAGGATTTAGCTTACTTAATAGACCTATTTACGGATATCAGGTTCGGAGACGGGCACAAGGCGAGGGATTTATTCGGTGAGGTTTATGAATACTTCCTCGGTAAGTTCGCAGAGGTTGAGGGGAAGAAGGGAGGGGAATTTTACACCCCGAGGTCTCTTACAAGGCTCGTGGTTAAGATACTTGATGTCAAATGCGGTTCAATCCTTGACCCTGCCTGCGGTAGCGGTGGCTTTTTTGTTTCGGCTCTAAAGAAGATTGAGGAAGAAGGGCTTGACAGATACTGCCTTGAGATACACGGACAGGAAGCAAAAACTCTTCCTTGGAAGCTATGTAAGATGAACCTTGCCATAAGAGGGGTTACGGGAGATATAAGACTCGGAGATACCTACCACGATGATAAATTCATAAACGAGAGGTTTGATTACGTTGTAGCAAATCCACCCTTCAACGACAGCAGGTGGGGAGCGGATAGGGTAAACCCAAACGACCCGAGATTTCCTTACGGAATACCACCGGACAACAACGGGAACTTCGCATGGATACAGATATTCCTCTATCACCTGAAACCGAACGGTAAGGCGGGGTTTGTGATGGCTAACGGTGCCCTGTCAGTAGGTGGAACGGAAGGAGAGATAAGGAAGAAGATTATTGAAGAAGACCTCGTTTACGGAATTGTAGCCTGCCCTCCCAAACTCTTTAAGAACGTTCAGCTTCCCGTTTCCCTTTGGTTTTGCAGGAAAGGTAAGCCAGAGCACATGAAAGGTAAGGTTCTATTCGTTTATGCTAAAAATCTCTATAAGCCAATCTCAAGAAGTCAGGTAACCTTTACAGAAGAGCACATAGAAAAGATAACCGAAAAGTTCAGACTCTTTGAGAAAGGAGCGAGCGAAGAGGAAATAAACGAGGTGGGGTTCGCAAAAGTGGCAACCCTTGATGAGATAAGGGAGAAGGGATACGTTCTGACGCCTGGAAGATACGTAGGGATAAAACTTGACGAGGACGACACCTCTTTTGAGGAAAAAATGAGGGAATACTCAAGGGAGCTTTCAGAGCTTTTGAAGAAAGAGGAAGAGCTCACAGATAAAGTTAAAGAGGTCTTCAAGGCTCTTGGTTTTGAGATATGAGGGAGAACTTTAAAAGAAAAGCCCTTGAGAGGCTGGAAACTGCCAAATGGTGTATGAATGGAGGCTTTATCACATCCTGTGTTTCTAACCTTTACTTTGCTTACTTTAATTTCTTCCAGTATGCGGTGGGAGAACCACCGAGGAAAAGGTGGCAACACATAGGAATTGCCAAGGCTTTTGTGCACAAGGCATACAGGGAAAGTAGGGTGCCGGTAGAGCTTATAAGCAAATTGAAGGGCTCTTACGACAAGCTCTATGCATTGAGGAGAAAGGCGGATTACACCGATGAGCTTATAACCGAGAGAGTAACTCCCGAACTGGAAGAGTATATTAATTCACTACAGGAGGCTTTAGGTTATGTTAGTTAAAGGCGATGTGGTAAAAGACATTATAGAGTCGGTTAAATCCTTACCCTTTGTGGAAGAGGTTTATTTGATAACACCTAAGGAAGGGGCAGACCTGGGACTCAGGGTCAAGGTTAAAGAAAGCACCGCAGAGCAAACTATCGAGCTTGTAGATGCCATAAACAAAGTAGCCATGGCAAGCGACAACCCCGAAGATTGGGTTTTCGTTTACTGGGAGTGGGAGGAGGAGAAGAAGTAATATTTATTAAGATGCCTGTAAGGTTCAGATGGGAGAGGGACTTTAGGGATACGGAAATAGGAAGGATACCGAGGGATTGGGAGGTTAGGAGGTTAAGTAACATTTGCAAAATAAGCAGTGGTAAAAGACCAAATATAGTAAACAAGATTTATGGTCAATATGAATTGTGGGGGGCTAATGGCTTGATGGGTTTTACAAATGATTTCATGCGAACAGGGGAGATTATAATAACTGGAAGGGTTGGGACACTTGGAAATGTTTTTTATATACCTAAAAACCAAAAGATTTGGGTTTCAGACAATGCTCTGATATTAAACTTCACTGATAAAGTGGTTTCACGCTTCTTATACTACCATTTACAAACACGGAAAGAAGATATAGAAAATTTAAATGTAGGTTCTACACAACCTTTACTTACCCAAAGAGAACTAAAAACTTTAAATATTCCTCTTCCCCCATCCCCCGAACAATCCCGCATCGCCACGGTTCTTTCATGGTTTGACGAGCTTATAGATGTAAAGAAGAAGCAGAACGAAATCTTAGAGAAGACCGCAATGGCTATGTTCAAAAGCTGGTTCATAGACTTTGAGCCTTTTAAAGATGAAGAGTTCATTTACAGCGAAGAACTGGGAAGGGAGATACCCAAAGGGTGGGAGGTGAAGAGGTTAGGGAATATAACAAAAATTAAGTATGGAAAAGGACTTCCTAAAGAAAAAAGGAAGCTTGGAAATTACCCTGTTGTAGGGTCAAGTGGAATAGATGGACATCATAAAGAATTTTTGACTAAAGCTCCAGCAGTAGTGATTGGTAGGAAAGGAAATGTCGGAAGCGTATATTTAATAATGGAGCCTTGCTATCCGATAGATACTGTTTTCTATATTCCTCCAGAAATATCGGAAGATTTAATCATATACACATATCACTTC
This sequence comes from Aquificaceae bacterium, assembly GCA_027049085.1. Taxonomy (GTDB): domain Bacteria; phylum Aquificota; class Aquificia; order Aquificales; family Aquificaceae; genus Hydrogenivirga. The sequence goes on from JALTVH010000144.1 coordinate 3,263, forward strand.
TTAAAATCCTATCCTTTAGAAGATTTAGCCAGTTCTGATACCGCAGTTCCTGGGTTAAATTTAAGTATTCTAAATTCATTAAATATCCTTCTTCCCCCCTCTCCCATCCTCCAAAAATTCCACTCCCTCGTCCAGCCCCTCTTTGAAAAAATCATCAACAACCAGAAAGAGATTATGATATTAAAGAAGGTGAGGGATACACTCCTTCCGCTTTTGGTGTTCGGAAAGTTGAGGGTGGAGGAGGTTTAATTATTAAAAACTTTGGAATAAAAAATCTCAATCTTTTCCTCAAATGTTTTTAGAGGCATTACAGCATGAAAAAAAGCCGGACATTTCTTTTCAGATAGGTTTACAATTTCTATCCATTTTAAAAGGTTTTGCTTTTGAATTTCACTTAAATTTACAGAAGCTATACTTTTTCTGTCAGTATTTAGAATAAAATCAAATAACTTGCCCGCAAATCCAACAATTACATCTGAAAGCTGAATGAATATATTTTTACTTGAATCTTGAAATTCATAATTATTCAAAGGAAAAGTTCCCTGAAAATCTTTAATTATTGTCCTTTCTGCATCAAAAATATGATGTGAATTTCTAAATAGATTTACATTTCGCATATAGAAAATAGAAAAGTTATCTAAAAGTATATATGATTCGTTATCTGTTATAAAAGGAGCCTCTTTTGGTTTATAAAACAACTCCAAAAAAGTATATAGATGAGGGAATTCTTTCTCATGTATTTTTAAT
>JALTVH010000145.1 GCA_027049085.1 Aquificaceae bacterium
GCATAGATCCCTCTGTATTTTCTGAGATTGATATACACGTCCACGTGCCTGAAGGAGCTGTCCCCAAGGACGGACCCTCTGCGGGCGTGGCTATTGCGACTGCCCTTGCTTCCCTCCTTACAGAAACACCCGTCAGGATGGATGTTGCAATGACAGGGGAAATAACCCTCAGAGGTAGGGTTCTTCCCGTGGGCGGGCTAAAGGAGAAGATCCTCGCTGCCAAGAGGGCAGGGATAGAGGAGGTTATCCTTCCCGGGAAAAACAGGGATGAGGTCCTTGAAGACCTGCCCGATTACGTCAGGGAGAAGATAAAAATACACTTCGTTTCCCACCTTGATGAAGTCTTCAGCATTGCCCTTACTCAGCGGACAACGAAGGTTCCCTCGTAAACCTCACCTGTATTCTGAATGCTCAGGGTTCCCTTTTTACCAGTTACTATGTATACCTTTTCCTCATCTGTGAGAACGGCCTGCACTGCCTCTTCAAACTTCCTTGACTTTACCCTTTTTAAAGCGACCTCGTCATCCTGAGGTATAAGCGCGTAAAGCTCACCCTCCTGATACTTTGCTACGTTCAGAAACTTGTAGACCGCGCTCGTTTCGTTCTTGATTACTCCTGCAAAGCTCCTTTCACCGACGGTTATCAGGAATGGCCTGGGATTGAAAATGTAGCTGTCCTCATCCTCAACTGTGCCGGGAATCTCAGCGGTGATGTAGGAGCCACCAAAACCTCGTCTTGATAGAAGTTGATTATCACCTCTGAAGACCCTCAGGTACCCCCTGCTGTCAACAAAAACAAGGAGGTCCCCAACCTGTATCGCCGAGTCAATCCTGAAGTCTGAGGGAACCTTGAGCTCCTCCTTCTCAAAGAGCAGGTCACCCGAGAGCTTTAACTTCCTCACAGTTCCCCACAGGTCTCTTGAATCAAATTCCTGAGAAACAAGGGTCTCTTCAGGATTGTTTTTGTCAAGAACGGCTATGAACTTTTTGTACCTTTTAACCACAGGCTCAAGGTTTTCGCCGACCAGCTTGAATATGTAGGCCTCAGGCGTGTCTCCCGTGAACATGTTCAGTATAATTAAATCCTTTTGATACCCCCCTATCTCCGCACACTGGATATAAACAGGATCGCCGTCAGGGAGCCTTGTCTCGTAATACTTCACTGGTTCACCGTTCATTAATTCGTAGATCTCGAGCCTGCTCTCTGTGAGCACAGCGAGGAACCTTTTATCTGAGCTTGTGAGCCTGCACAGGTCTGCAGAGAGAGGCAGGGACTTTAGGGACATGATCAGTTCTGATTTCAGGGAGATCCTCTTAATTCCTTCCTCAGCCACCGCCGAAGGCGGTCTTTTTGAAAGCTCAAAGAAAGCCACCGCCTTTGAGCCAAACTCAATTCCGATACCCCCTTCCATTTCTCTGACCATGTAGTTGCAATTTTGGGAATCTTTTTTGAGGTCCTCAATGACGGCTGAGAGCCTGAAAAGGAGTTCATCGCTCCCGGACAAGCAAACCTTGCCTCTCACAAGTCTGACGCGGTCGCCCTTTTTGACCTCTTTTCCCTCAAAGGCACCGATGGAGTAGGTTTCTTCAACCTCTTCAACGGTCAGTGTTCCGATCCTTTCCTCAACCTTTCCTATGACCTGTCCGGTGACGGGGTGGGTAAGTTCCTTCCCTTCTCTGACTACCTCAAACCTTTCTCCTGGAAAGACTTTCCCTCTTCCGAGGTCTGTTATGACTCGCCCGTCCTCAAGAACTTCAACCACGTATCCATTCCTTGAGAAAAACTCTTTGACCTTTAGAGTTACATCCTGAGAAAAGCCTGTTCCTATCGCTGTAAGGATGAAAAAAAAGAAAGCTATCATTTCAGTTCCCCCAGCTTTTGGATGATCGCCTCGGTCATCTCCTCAGTTCCAACCTTTTTGCATCCCTCGGAATAGATATCAGGAGTTCTCAGCCCATCCTCAAGGACCCCTTCAACGGACCTCTCAATGAGGTTGTGGGCTTCGCCCATCCCGAAGGAATACTTAAGCATCATGGCGGTTGAGAGTATGGTTGCTATCGGATTGGCTATGCCCTGACCTGCAATGTCTGGGGCTGATCCGTGAACGGGCTCATAGAGTGCGTATCTGTCTCCTATGCTTGCAGACGGTAGCATTCCGAGGCTTCCCACAACCACACCCGCCTCATCGGAAATTATGTCCCCAAAGATGTTCCCCGTGACTATCACATCAAAGGAAGAGGGCCTCCTAACAACCTGCATTGCGCAGTTGTCAACGTAGAGGTGTTCAACTTCAACCTCTGGAAAGTTTGCCTTTTCCTTTTCTACGATGTCGCGCCAGAGCCCGCTTACCTCAAGAACGTTTGATTTATCAACACTTGTTAGTTTTTTGCTCCTGAGCTTGGCTATCTCAAAGGCCTTTCTCACCACCCTTCTTATTTCATCCTCGGTGTATTTCATGGTGTTAATTCCGACCTTTTTGCCGTCTTCTTCAAATATCCCCCTGGGCTCACCGTAGTAAACGTCACCTGTCAACTCCCTAACAACGAGCATGTCCGTGCCTCTGACGATTTCCTCCCTCAGGGGTGACGCAGAAATAAGAGGCTCCCATACTTTTGCAGGCCTGAGGTTCGCATAGAGGTCAAGCTCTTTTCTTATGCGCAGAAGCCCCTTTTCCGGTCTCTTATCGGTGGGAAGGTCGTCCCACTTTGGACCACCAACCGCACCCAGCAGAACCGCTTCAGAGTCAAGGCATATCTTTAAAGTTTCGTCGGGCAAAGGATCGCCAAACCTGTCAATGGCAGAACCGCCTATTTCTGCGTAGCGAAGTTCAAACTCTGTACCGAACAGCTCGCCAACCCTTTTGAGAACGCTGACCGCACTTTCAACGATCTCTGGACCGATCCCGTCGCCCTTGAGGACTGCTACGGTGTGCTTTGACATGTATCAGTATTATACCCACCGAAGGGCTTAAATTTTCTATAAGGAGGTGAGTCATGTGTTTTTCTATGGAGGAGTACGAGAGGATCCGCAGGATCGTGCAGGAGAGGAAAAGGATAAGGGAACAGCTCAAGGATATCAAGCCTTCAGACTTTGAAAAGAAGGAGGAGAAAAAGGAAGAGAAGGAAGCGCCTCAGGAAGCGGGCGTCAGAGAATAACCCTTTCAAGAAAGAGACCTCTTGCGGGGGCTTTATAAGGGAAAGTTTGACCGTTCATAAATTTGTCAGCTCCGGAGACATCAAGGCGCCCCGTTGATGCCATTACGATAAAGGCTGTTATTCTGCGGACCATGTACCTAAGAAAATGGGCTGCACTGAACCGAATCAGGATTAAGTTGCCCTCCCTCTCAGGAATTATTTCAAGATCAATGACCGTTTCCTTTTCTTCCTCAAGCTTTGCAAAACCTCTAAAGTCATGCTTACCGCTGAGTTTTTTGCAGGCTTTTTCAAGGGTCTCGTGGTCCAACTCTCTAACAACATGCCACGTAAATGGATGCTCAAAGGGGTCCCTGTAGGATGCGTTAAAAATGCGGTAGAGATAGACCTTTCCCTTGACGCTGAACCTTGAGTTAAAGTCCTCATCAACGATCCTCACCTCCCTTATCCCTATGTCCCTTGGAAGAAGGGCGTTGAGGCTTCTGAGGAGTTTTTCCCCTTCAACTTGCCTGCCGGTTTTGAAGTTTGCCACGTAATCAATGGCGTGGACTCCCGCATCGGTCCTGGAACAGCCCGTAACCTTGACTTCCTCGTCAAGTACCTTCCTGAGGACCTCTGTTATTTTTCCCTGAACGGTAGGTACATCCTTCTGGATCTGCCACCCGTGGTAGTTAGTACCTATAAAGGAGAGCCTCAGGAGGTAATTGGGCATCTCTTACAATTGTAATTAAATGAGAATCGCGGTCCTATGCTCTGGCGGTGACTCACCGGGTATGAACCCTGTCCTCAGGTCAGTTGTGAGGACAGCCATAGATCTGGGCAGCGAAGTTTACGGTGTCAGGAGAGGCTTCAGGGGGCTTATTGAGGGGGAGTTTGAAAAACTTTCAAACAGGAGCGTTGGGGGAATCATAAACCGGGGTGGGACCTTCCTCCTCAGTGCAAGGGATGAGCGCTTCAAAAAATCAGAGTGGAGGGAGAGGGCTTACATAAACCTTGAGAAAGAAAAGATTGAGGGGCTCGTAATCCTTGGAGGTGAAGGAACCTTCAAAGCCTGCTCACTAATCCACAGAGAAGCGGGCATCGGTGTTATCGGGATTCCCTGCACCATAGACAATGATGTGGGCGGGACAGAGTACAGTGTTGGTTTTGATACCGCTGTATTTAATGCTGTTGAGTGCATTGACAGGATAAGGGATACTGCAAGCTCCCACGAAAGGGTCTTTCTCGTTGAGGTTATGGGAAAGACGAGGGGTTTCATTGCCCTTAGCGCTGGAATAGCCACGGGAGCAGACCTGATACTGATTCCTGAGGTTGAGTTCCCTATGGAAAGGATCCCGGAAGAGGTGAGTAAGGCTAAGGAAATCGGAAAACTTCACTTCATAGCGGTTGTTGCTGAAGGGTACGGGAGTTGCCAGATTATTAGAGAGTATCTTGAAAAAGAGATGGGTAACAAATACGGGGAAATCAGAGCCACGGTTCTCGGTCATATCCAGAGGGGAGGACCGCCTACGCCCTTTGACAGGATTATGGGAATGAGATTTGGTGAGGTTGCGGTAGAGGCTCTGCTGTCGGGAGAGAGGTCGGGTTTTGTCGCTTACAGAAAGGGGAGGTTCTTCATTGAAGATTATGAGCTGGCATCAGAGCGCAGGGAAATTGACCGGGACCTTTTGAGGCTGTGGAAGCGCCTCAATCAGTGAACATATCAAGGCTGAGAATGCCGTCAAAGACCTTGACGACCCTCCCTTCAAGGAAAACCTCTCTGAATTCACCATCAAAATCTATGGTGAGCACCTCTCCTCCCCTTGTATGAACCATGACGGGCTTCCCCGAAGTGATCCCCATTATATGGGAAACGATCGCAGAGGCGGTTGCCCCGGTCCCGCAGGCAAGGGTTTCTGACTCAACCCCTCTCTCGTAAGTTCTTATCTTTATCGTGTTTTCTGAAGAGGGACTTATAAAGTTCACGTTGGTTCCCTTGGGCTTGAACTCCTCATGGAACCTTATCTTCCTTCCTATAGTCACGACGTCAATATCATCTACATCTTCCATAGGGACAACAAAGTGGGGAACGCCTGTGTTGATAAAAACACCTTCAATCTGTTTACCGTTTACGGAAATGACCCTCCTTTCTGGTTTTGAAGGCTTTGTGAGCTGAACTCTCACTCTTTTACCGTTTTCAAGGACCTTTGCCTTTATAACCCCTGCAAGGGTTTCAAAGCTTACATCCTCGTCAACTATGCCTTTCTCGTAACAGAACCTAACCGCACAGCGGGAACCGTTTCCGCACATCTCTGCCTCTGAGCCATCCGAGTTGTAAAAAAGCCACCTGAAATCGTTGGAGGGATCCTCGGGATTCTCAATGATGATCAGGCCGTCCGCACCCACGCCCCTGTTTCTTTCACATACTCTGACAACGAAGTCTTTGAGGCACAGACCTGTCTTTTCAAGAAACTCATAGAACCGCTCGTCGCGGTTATCTATAAGGATAAAGTCGTTCCCGGATCCCTGAAGCTTCGCAAATTCCATGGATCAATATTTTATGTCCTGATAGAATCACATTGATGGCCAAATCCGCTATCCTTGCCCTTGAGGACGGAAGCTACTTTGTGGGGAAGCCCTTCGGGGCTGAGGGTGAAACTGAGGGGGAGCTGATCTTCAACACTTCAATGACAGGATACCAGGAGATCCTGACGGATCCTTCCTACAGGGGTCAGATAGTGGTTATGACCTACACTCAGATAGGCAATTATGGGATCAACGAAGAGGATATTGAGTCCGCCGACATTCACGTCAGCGGATTTGTTGTCAGGGAAGCCTTTGAGGAGTACTCAAACTGGCGGGGGAAAAAGAGCATCGGTGCATACCTGAGGGAAAGGGGAATTGTAGGGATTCAGGGAATAGACACGAGGGCTCTGGTCAAGAAGATCAGGGAAAGGGGAGTGATCAGGGGCGTGATCTCAACGGTTGAAAAGGATCCTTTAAAGCTCATAGAGAGGGCAAGGGCTGTTCCTGATATATCGGAGAAGGATCTCGTCTCGGAGGTTTCAACTAAAGAAATCTACCACTGGGATCAGGGACCATGGGAACTCGGAAAAGGCTATATAAAGTTTGAGTCTGAGGGACCCCATATCGCTGTGATTGACTTTGGAATAAAGTACAACATCCTCAGGCGCTTCAGGAATGAAGGTGCGAGGGTTACTGTTGTTCCGCCTGAAATAGCCGTGGAATACGTGCGGAGGGAAAATCCCGACGTGATCTTCCTCTCGAACGGTCCGGGCGATCCCGAAAGGGTGAAGGCGGGCATAAAACTGGTCAAGGAATTTCTCGGGAAGAAACCCATTGCGGGAATATGCCTCGGGTGTCAGATCATCGGTCTTGCCCTCGGCGGAAAGACTTACAAACTCAAATTTGGTCACCACGGAGCCAACCATCCCGTCAAGGATCTCAGAACGGGAAAGATTGAGATAACTGCCCAGAACCACAATTTTGCTATAGATCCCGAGAGCCTTGGTGATGAAGTGGAGGTAACTCACCTAAATCTTCTGGATGAGACCGTTGAGGGAATAAGGCATAGAGAACTGCCGGTTTTTGCGGTCCAGTATCATCCTGAAAACTCACCGGGTCCCCACGACTCTTACTACCTTTTCAGGGAGTTTGTAGAGCTTGCAGGATCCTGATTATCTCCTCCCGTTTGTTTCTGAAGCTTGCCCTGTTGCAGATGAGCCAGGCGCTTGACTCCTGAATCACCTCCAGCTCAACAAGTTCGTTTTCCTTCAGTGTTTTCCCCGTCTGAACTAGGTCAACGATCAGGTCTGCAACGTTCAAAACAGCACCGAGCTCAACGGACCCGCTCATCTCAATGATTACGGGGCTTAGCCCCTTTGCAAGCATGAACTCTCTCGTTACAGAGGGATACTTTGTAGCGATCCTGACCGCCTTCCTTCCTTTGATGTGTTTTTCTGCTTCCCTCTTCCCCGCCACGGAAATCCTGCACCTTCCGATCCCGAGGTCAATAAACCTGTAAACCTCTGGTTTCTTTTCAAGAATGACGTCAAGGCCACAGATCCCGAGGTCAGATACGCCAGACTCAACGTACAGTGGAATGTCAAAGGGTTTAAGGAGTAACAGATTGAGGTCTCCTGCCCTCAGGGTCAGCTTTCTACCCTCAGAGATCTTTTCCGGAATGAGCCCTTTGGCAAACAGGAGATCAACCGTTTCTTCAAAGAGCCTTCCCTTTGGTATGGCAAGGGTTATCATCGGATCTTGGGATTTATCCTGATCAGGACTTCGTCGGGATTGACGTTCTCACCGACCTGGACCAGTATCTCTTCCACAACACCGTCAACGGGGGAATGGATCTCATTTTCCATCTTCATCGCTTCAACAACTAAGAGGACATCTCCCTCCTTGACTTCCTGGCCTACACTGACCTTAATGTTTACAACCTTTCCGGATATGGGTGAAGTGATGTCGCCTAGTTCCCGGGGTTTAGGCCTCTTGGGCTGTACAGGTGCCCCCTCAGATATCTCATATCCTGTGCCAGAGACTTCAACTTCTCTTATGGGTTGAAGGACTACTTCCTCAAGCCTTCCGTCAAGCCTTATGAAAAAGGTTCTTCCGCCCGCAGTTTCCTCTCCTCTCCCGGCGATCTGAACGTGGTACTGTTCACCGTGAACGGTTATGTTGAACTCAACGGGAGCTTTGTCGGGGAATGTGCCTTCCTCAAGCTCAGGCTCGGGCTCTGGAAGTGCCTCTCCCTTTTCAACCTTCTCTCGCCACTCAAAGAACTCCCTTGCCACCACAGGGAAAAGGGCATAGGAGAGTATGTCCTCCTCGGTTCTGGCTCCTGACTGCTTTGCTTCCTCTGTTAGTTCAGAAAGTTCAGGGTCAAGGAGGTCAGCGGGCCTCCTGTCGTAAATTGGCTCCTCATCACCGAGTATCTTTCTGAGGATCTCATCCCTTATTGGTGCTGGTGGCTTTCCGTAAAGACCCTTTACGTAATCCTTTGTTTCCTTTGTTACAACCTTATACCTCTCACCGTGAAGCACGTTCATAAAAGCCTGGGTTCCAACGATCTGGCTTGTTGGCGTTACGAGGGGCGGGTACCCGAGGTCCTCTCTGACCCTGCTAACTTCTTTAAGAACCTCATCAAGCTTATCCTCAAGGTTCTGTTCCCTGAGCTGGTTTATAAAGTTTGTTATCATGCCGCCGGGGATCTGGTGCAGTAAAACTCCCACGTCTGGATAAGGCGGAAGAACATCAAACTTCCTGTACTTGCCCCTCACTTCCCTGAACATATCACCCGCCTTCTTGTAAAGCTCTGCGTCAACCTTTACATCGTAGCCAAACTCTTTGAGAACGTATATCATAGTTTCTCCCGGTGGATGGGAGGTCTGGCAGGAGAGGGAGTAAAAGGCGGTGTCAATCATATCTGCCCCCGCCTCTATTCCCTTTATCTGAGCCATCTGGGCAAGGTCTGCTGTGGTCTGGGTGTGGAGGTGGACAGGGTAGTCGGGGTATTCCGACTTCAGGGCGGTGACAAGGTCAACACAAACTTTCGGTGAGAGGAGCCCCGCCTGATCCTTTATAGAAATGATGTCAATACCCATATCAACAAGCTCGCCGGCGACCTTGACGTAGTAATCTACCGTGTGGACTGGGCTGATCGCATAAGATAGGACACCCTTAACAATAGCACCAACCTTCTTGGCGACCTCAATGGACTTTTTCATGTTTCTTGTATCATTGAGGGCATCAAAGATCCTGAAAACCTCAATACCGTTGTCGTAAGCCTTTTTTACAAAGGACTCAACAACGTCATCTGCATAGTGCCTGTAACCGACAACGTTCTGCCCCCTCAGAAGCATCTCAAGTTTGGTATTTTTTGCAACCTCCCTGAACCTCCTGAGCCTCTCCCAGGGGTCTTCTTTAAGGAATCTCAGGCAGACGTCAAAGGTGGCACCTCCCCAGACCTCAAGGGACCAGAATCCGCACCGGTCAAGGACCTCTAAGATGTCAATCATGTCATCGGTTCTCACTCTTGTGGCGAGGAGGCTCTGGATGCCGTCTCTGAGTGAGATGTCGGTTATCTGGATTTCCCTCATGGGCTTCTCCACAAACTCATAGTATAGACTGAAAAGTATAAAATGAAAAGGCAGGCACCTACATGGCTATCTTTCTAAGAACCTTCTTCGCCTTCTCGTAGCCTAGCCTGAAAATCTCATCAGCCCTCCCTACTTCAAGGGGAGAGATCTTGACAAGGTCAGGAACTATCACCGCATCACACATTTCCTTCCTCTTGTCAACATTAGATCTGACAGCAAGGAAGAAACTCCTCAGGAGAATGTTTACAAGACCGCCGGGGTTTTTTATCCTTTCAATCGGGTTTACGTCAACCCCGATCTTTAGGGTACTCAACTTTTCAAGGGGCTCGACAGGGAGATTGTTCATAACCCCACCGTCTATGAGGAGGTATTCACCGTATCGGACTGGCTCAAAGATACCTGGGAGTGCACAGCTCCCGAGGAGGATCGGCACAAGGTCCCCTTCCGAGAAGTAAAGGGACCTTGCGGAGAGTATGTCCGTTGCACAGATAAAGACCTTCTTCTCAAGGTCCTCAATTTTCTCCACCTCAATGAATTCTCTCAGGTATCTCTCACCCCTCGTGAGGGAGAAGAGCCCCCTTCTCGGTAGCCTGGGTCGGAAGAGGGAAAGCCATCTTGTCCTTTTAACTATACTCAGCATTGACTGAGGGCTGTACCCATGGGCATAAAAGACAGCAACTATTGCCCCCGCACTGCTCCCGCTTATTGCCTCAACCTCAAAGCCAAGTTCTTCAACCGCCTTTAGAACCCCGAGATGTGCTATCCCTCTCCCGGCACCGCCAGAAAGAATGAGATTGATCCTCAATCCTCACTCCCTATAAGGACGCTCGCTATACAGAGCGCACCTCCCCTGACCTCTAAACCTTCGGGTCTCTTTCCCTTTATAGTGAACTTTGTCCTCTCAAAGCCGGTGATCTCCTCAAGCCTGTTCCTGATCTTTTCCCTTAATTCTCTAATCTTCGGAAACTCAGCGACATAAACTATATCAGCGTTTATAAGCTGGTAGCCCCTTTCCTTCATGATCTCAACCGCTCTTTTTACAAAGAGGTCAGAAGAGGCACCCTTCCACCTCGGGTCGCTCTCAGGGAAGAGGGTTCCTATATCACCTTCACCCAGTGCACCAAGGATCGCATCTGTCAGGGCGTGGAGGATAACATCCCCATCGGAGTGGGCTCTGAATCCCGGGTAGCCCTCTACTTTTACCCCTCCAAGGAAGAGGTCTTTAGCCTCTTCAAACTCGTGAGAATCAAATCCAAGCCCTACCCTTATGTTCACAGCTCTTTATGATATAAAAATACCATGGACCTGAGAGGAATCCTCCAGAAACTCGCAGAAGGGCAGGACCTTTCCGCCGATGAGGTTTACAGGACTCTCAAGGAGATCGTTGACGGTCAGGCGACCGATGCTCAGATAGGAGCTTTCATAATGGGAACACGCATGAAGGGCGAGACGGTTGAGGAGATTGAGGGAGCGGGGAGATTCTTCCGCGAAAGGGCTACCCCTGTAAAGGTAAGCGATCCTGAGAACCTCGTTGATACCTGCGGAACGGGCGGTGATGCCAAGGGCACCTTCAACGTATCAACGGTAACCGCCTTTGTCCTTGCAGGGGCTGGCATTAGAGTGGCAAAGCATGGAAACAGGTCTGTCTCCTCAAAGTGCGGGAGCGCAGATTTCCTTGAGCAGGCTGGCGCAAAGATTGACCTTCCCGCCGAAAAAGTCGCAGCGATGATTGAGGAGATCGGGATCGGTTTCATGTTTGCCCCCATGTTTCACCCTGCGATGAAGCGGGTTATCGGACCAAGGAAAGAGGTGGGTGTTCGTTCTCTCTTTAACCTGATCGGACCCCTATCAAATCCCGCTGGCGCCAGAAGGCAGATCCTCGGCGTCTTCAGGGAAGACCTCGTTGACAGGCTTTCCCACGTTCTGGCAAGAATGGGTATTATTAAAGCCTTTGTGGTCCACGGGAAGGAGGGAATCGATGAGGTTTCCATAGAGGAACCGACTGTCGTCGGCGAGGTTTCAGAGGGCAAAGTGAGACTCTTTGAGTTCATTCCCGAAGACCTCGGCCTTCAGAGGAGGTCCCTTGGAGAGGTATGTATTGCCTCACCGGAGGAGAGCTTCAGGATGGGTTTTGGGGTCCTTGAAGGGGAAGAGGGTCCCCACAGAGACATAGTTCTCCTCAACAGCACCTTCGGTATCCTTGCAAGCGGTGTTGTTACCGATAAGAGGACAGCGTTAGAAATGGCTAAGGAGTCCATTGACAGTGGAAAGGCTAAAAAGAAGCTGGAGGATTTCATTGAGCTTTCCAACAGGATTTAGGCATGCTCAGGATTGGAAGAGTAAATTACCTGAATACAGAACCTCTCTTTTACAGGCTCAGTGGTTTTGAGATAGTTGAGGGTTTCCCGGCAGAGCTCGTAAAGGAACTGAGGGAAGGGAAGATAGATGGGGGAATAGTTTCTTCCGCTGAGCTATTTCTGAATCCCGATCTTTACAGGGTTCTCCCGAGTATATCTATCTCGTCACGGGAAAGGGTCTGCTCGGTTCTCCTGCTTTCAAAAAAGCCCATTGAAGAGGTAAGAAAGATCAGGATCACCCCCAGCTCCCTCACCTCAAGGTATCTGCTTTTTTACCTTCTTAAGGAGGTTTATTCCCTTAAGGCGGAAGAGGTCGTTGAGGGTGAGGATGCCTTTCTTTCCATAGGTGACGAGGCTCTCAGGGAAAAAGATAAATTCCCCTATTCCTACGACCTCGGGGAGATGTGGTTCAGAGAGAAAGGGCTTCCCTTTGTCTTTGCCCTGTTCCTGCTAAGGAAAGACGCATCACTGGGACAGGCACGAGAACTACTTGAGAGGCTTAAGGACTCTTTAAGGGCTTTTTTTGATGACCTTGAAAGAGGTCTCTGCATTAATTCTGAATTTGAGAGGGAATACTTCCTGAAGTGTATAGATTACGGTCTTGAAGAAGATCACCTGAGGTCCCTTTCTATCTTTTTCTCCTTCCTTGAAAGGGAGACGGGCAAGCCCGCCCCCGATGTCAGCGATCTCTTTCTCCCCTTATGAACTCCTCAACCATCTTCTTTGCCTGCCAGTCGGGGTACTGGACGGGTGGATGTTTCATTGTGTAGGCACTGATTGAGTAGAGGGGTCCTGCTATTCCCCTGTCCCTGGCGAGCTTTGCACATCTTACAGCATCTATCATTGATCCAGCGCTGTTGGGAGAATCCTCCACGTCCAGCTTCAGCTCCATGTACATTGGTACGTCGCCGAAGAGCTTTCCTTCAAGCCTGATGTAGGCTATCTTTCTGTCCTTGAGCCAGGGTACCCAGTCCGAGGGACCTATGTGAACACTGTCCCAGGAAATTCCGTTGTCCATAAGGGAGGTGACCGCCTCTGTCTTGGAGATCTTTTTGGTTTTGAGCCTCTCTCTTGCAAGCATATTGAGGAAGTCGGTATTTCCACCAAAGTTGAGCTGGTAGGTTCTCTCTACCTTGACTCCCCTGTCAAGGAATAGCTGGGTCAGGGTTCTGTGAACTATGGTTGCACCCACCTGGGATTTTATATCGTCTCCAACAACGGGGATTCCTGCCGCCTCAAACTTCTGAGCCCAGTCTGGGTCGGAAACTATGAAGGTTGGCATTGCGTTGATGAAGGAAACGCCTGCCATCAGACAGGCTTTGGCATAAAACCTTGCTGCTTCCTCTGAGCCCACGGGAACGTAGTTGATAAGGACGTCTGCACCTGTATCTTTGAGGATCTGGACAACGTCCTCAAGCTCGTCTTCCTTCTCATCGGAAAGGACGAAGGACCTGTCATCGGGGTATTCCCTCATGTGGGTGGCGTACCCGTCAAGGACCTTCCCTTTCCTCACCTTCACCCCTGTGGGAGGAACGTCAGGGCAGAAGACCGCTGTGCAGTTGGGAGGTGCGAAAATGGCTTCGGAAACATCTTTGCCGACCTTGCGGGCGTCAATGTCCCAGGCAGCTACGATTTCAAGGTCCCAGGGCTTGTAGCCCCCAATGTCTTCATGCATGAGACCGCTGAAGTCTGAGCTTTTGTTGCTCTGGTAGTAATATATGCCCTGGATAAGTGAACTCGCACAGTTCCCTACTCCCGCAATGGCGACTCTGACCTTTCCCGCCATTCTCTCCACCTCCTCTCAGGGGTGTTTAGAAAAATGTATTAAAAGCTTCTTAGCGTGGCTCTATACTAAAATTATAGTCGCACGTGCTAAAGGCTTCAACCCTGCTATCATAACATTAAAAGGAAATTCAGGAGGTTTTAAATGCTTCCAAGGGAACTCATAGATCTCATGCGCGACCTGGGAGTATTTCCCGTTGTCATCGGCACGGTTAACAACAGCGGGGAACAGCACATCACATTTATTACATGGATATATCCTCCAGATGAAAGGAAGCTTAGGCTTGCCATAAGTTCGGGGGCGGTTTCCGCAAAAAACATCAGGGAGACAGGAAGGCTCGCTGTTCAGATCTTTGCCCCCGATAAGGCGCTGACCTGTTACGGTACCGCAAGGGAAGTACTGGAGAAGATAGAGGGGATTCCCTTTGATGTATCTGTTTTTGAGATGGGCATTGAAAGGGTTGAGAACGCCCTCTTTCCAGGTTCCACGATCACGGGCATAATCCCCTTTGCCCACACGGGTAACGTTCACAAAATGACTGAGCTGGATGCCAAGATACTTACGGCTCTGAAAAGCAAAGGTGAATGAACCTCAGGGTTGTCTTTCCGGGCGGGAGGATATACACCCTCCGTGGAGACAGGACGGACCTCTCAATAGGGTTCAGGGTTCACTGCAGCGTTGGTAAAAGAAAGCTAACGGGGATAGTTGTTGGATTCTCAGACCAGAATCCTGAGGGTGAGGTCCTTGAGGTTCCCGACAGCAGGCCCCTTATCCTTGAGCCTCAGATAGAGGCAATCAAAGAGCTGTCATTCGATTACCTGAGGACCTGGTCCTCCCTTATTTTTAACCTTCTTCCAGCGGGATTCTTCCCCAGGTGGGTTGAGAGAGTCTATGTATCAGGTAAAATCCTGCGGTTCACCGATCCTCTTACCGCTGAGATTCTCAGTTACGTGAAAAAGAGAGGCGGTGTCCCTATTGATTTACTGAAAAAGCGCTACACCGCCAGAACCATTCACCTCCTATTAAAGAAGGGTTTTCTTGAGGTCAGGGAAGGGTGGAAGTCATATCCAGAGGCCAAGGAAAAGAGGTTCAGGCTTGCTATTCCGTTGAAGAAAGCTCTTGAGAGGGTCAGGAGTCATAAAAAAAGGAGAATTCTGGTTCTCCTGAGCGGGAAAAAGTCTGTATCTGTTGATGACCTTCAGGGATGGGGAATCAGACCCTCAGACCTAAAGGACCTCATAAAGAGGGGTTTGGTTGAGGAATATGAGGAAAGAGAGGAACAGCTCAGCGAAGGAATTCAGCCTCTCAGGGAAGTGGATGAGGATGTCAGCTTCATTGAGGGAAGATTTGAGGACTGCATCAGGTACATCCTTGCCCTTGCAAGGACGGGCAGAAGCAGGAACCAGAATACTCTTGTTCTCTTTGCTCTGACCTCACAGCTCCTGAGGGCACAGGAGATGCTTTCCCACTCTGAAGATGCGATCGTAATACATTCGGGCAGCGGTTATTCAAAACTCCTCCATGACTGGTTGAGCGTTTATGACCGTCCCCTCACCGTTATGGGGACATACAGTTCTTGTCTCGTTCCTCTTGATTCCGCCTTCGCTGTGGTTGTGGTGGACGAATCCTCAAAGGGTGTTCGGATACGCCAGGCCGGAGACGTTGATCTCAGGAGGCTCGCCTACATACTCTCCAGAAAACTCTCTGCAAAGTTTGTCATTGTAGGTCCGGCGCCGTCGGTTTCGGGCTTTTATCTCCTGCTCTCAAAGGGTGGAAAGGAGAAGAACCTGACTTCTGGGGAACCACGGGTAAGGGTAACGGAAAGATTACCTTCTGAGATACTCACCCAGGAACTCGTGGAGTTTTTTGCTGAAGGTGATAAGGGAAAAACTCTTTTTCTTGTGTCAAGGGAGGGCTACAGCTATCTTTTCTGTCCGAGATGCCAGACTATCTGCCTGTGTCCTGAGTGCGGTTCCTACATGACTTACTCAAAGCAAAGGGAAAGGTTTTACTGCTCTTCCTGCGGATACAGACACGGAGACCTGAGCTGTCCCGACTGTGAGGGCGAACTTGAGGACACGGGTTTTGGAATTGAAAAGGCAGCTGAGGTCGTTGAGAGAGTTCTGGGTATCAGAGAGGAGTTCAGCTTTGACACCCACCCCAGGTGGGAGTCGGAGTACGACACCGTTGCGGTCCTCTCGGCTGACAGCATACTCTCTGTTCCATCCTACAGGTCCTCTGAGGAATTCTTTCTTTACCTCATGAGGGCAAAGAGAGTTGCCAGAAGACAGCTCCTGATTCAGACGGTCTTCCCCAATCTCAGAGAGATTCAGGCTCTGAAAGATCCAGAGGCATACTACATGGACGAGCTCTCTAAGAGAAAAAAGGAAAGGCTTCCGCCCTTCTGGAGACTTGTGAAGATAACTACCACAAAGGACGACCTCTCAGCCTACCTTTCCAAGGTGGTCACCCCCCATCTCCAGAGCTACAGGAACCTCAGAAAAGGGACAACAGAGATCCTCCTGAGGATTCAGGACAGGGCTTCCCTGAAAAGGCTTGAGGAAGTAAGGCGGAGATTTTCAAGGGATATAATTGAGCTCAGGGTGGACCCGCAGGTATGAAGCTCTTTTACCAGGCTCTTTCCTTTGGTTCCGCGACCCTGATCAGCAGGATCCTCGGCTTTTTGAGAGATGCGGTAACAGCCTACTACTTTGGGGCAGGTGCTGTCACAGATGCCTTTTTTGTTGCCTTTCGCCTACCCAACAGCTTCAGGAGGCTAATCGGTGAAGGGGGCTTCAATGCGGTCTTTGTTCCGCTCTACACAAAGGCTCTTGAGGAAGGGAGAGAGAGGGAATTCCTCTCCCGAGTCTTTGGCTTTTACCTGAGCGTCGTCTGTGCGGTCACTCTCTTTGCGGTCCTTTTTGCTGACCTGATAATAGCGCTGATAGCCCCTGGACTTCTCAGGAGCGAGTCCTACGGCCTCGCTGTTTTTATGGCACGCTTCCTCTTTGCCTACATGCTTCTTGTAGGCCTTACTTCCCTTTTTATGGGAATCCTCAACGTTCACGGCAAATTCTTCATTCCCGCCTTCGCACAGGCAGTTTTCAACGGCGTCTTTGTCCTTATCCTTCTGGTCTTAGCTGACTCTTTTGGCTACGTTACTCTTATTGCTGGTGTACTTGTGGGAGGTGTCTTTCAGGTTCTGATAAACCTTCCCATTCTAATCAGGCTAAGGGTTCCCTTGGGTTTTTCACTGCGTTTCTCGGAAGATATAAAGACACTGTTGAGGAGGCTGTTGCCTGCCCTTGGGGGCTTCGGAGTGAGCCAGCTCTCTATATTCATTGATACCTTTCTCGCCTCACTCCTCGGAAAGGGCGCTGTTTCTTACCTCTACTATGCGGGGAGGCTATACCAGCTTCCCTTTGGAATCATCAGCGCCTCTGTAGCTAACTCACTGCTCCCGATTCTCTCCCGAAGGGATGCAGACAGATCGGAATCTCTTACTCAGGCGCTGAGACTTCTTCTCATCTTTATAGTTCCCGCCTCTGCAGGTCTCTTTATCCTTTCAGAGGAGATCATAGGGCTGATCTACGGCAGGGGCGAGTTTACCCACCAAGATGTGCAGATAACCGCCGACGTCCTCTCTCTCTACAGCCTGGGCCTTCCTTTCATGTCCCTTCAGAAGGTGCTCTCTGTCAGCTTCTTTTCAAAGGGCGACACCAAAACCCCCGTCAAGGCTTCCCTCATCACCGTTGTAACCGAGGGCCTCCTTGCGGTGA
>JALTVH010000146.1:0-3250 GCA_027049085.1 Aquificaceae bacterium
GTGAATTCCGTTATCATTATCTACCAGGTTATATTTTAATCCCGGAGGATAGGATGCAAATTCAGACTCTTATAGATTCGGATTCCATGAAAGATGAAAGGCTCAGCTTTCTCAAGAACTGGGAAGAGATCTGCTACAGCCTTAAAGAAGAAAAAATTGATAATGACACAAAGGTCCTGATACTTGAGGTCCCTGACAAAGAATTTGAAAAGCTCCTCAGCATTTTTCCATCAAAGGCGGAGGCGATGGGTGCCTTTGTTACAACAGCCCTTGAAAACGGCTGGGAAGAGGTGCCGGAAAGTTATGTCGTCTATCATGCGGACTTCGATGGAAATAGAGTCCTTGCAGGAATAAAAACACCCCAGGGTGTAAGTCTTCACGACCAGCTCCACCTTGAGCAAATGATCCAAACGATGATGAGGTTCCCAAGGATTGTGGTTTATTCCAGCGAAGTTCTTACATATATTAAGGATCTATTCCCTGAAGTCGATTCAAGAGCTTACGTGATTGCAAGGGAAATAGCAAGGGCAGGTAAGAAAGCGCCAGACCTGGCAGAGATCGCAAAAATATACGGTCAGGATATAAGCACTCTGGAAGGCAAGCTTGAGCTTATAGAGAAGCTGTTAAAAAATCCGGTAAGACTGCCCGATGGAGAGATCAGCATAAGGCCCTATTACCTGCCAGCAGGATAGAAGAATGAGGGAAATCTTGGCCTTAGCACTGGGGTGCCTGATCCTTGCTGGGGTCTCTCTTGCAAGCGAAGAGAATTTTATCAACATAACCTTCCCTAAAAAAAAGAAAGAGCTCATTGAGCTGAAAGAGTTCAGGGAGATGATCTCTGACCTCCTCAAGGATGAATACAGGGAAATAGCGCCGGGCATTAAGGTAAAGAAGGACTGCAGAATTGAAAGGGGAATAGCATCCTGGTACGGTGGAAGGTTCCACGGCAGGCGAACAGCTAACGGCGAGATCTATGACCTCTTTAAGTTCACCGCTGCATCAAGAACGCTTCCTTTAGGAACCTATGTACTCGTGAGAAATGAAGAAAATGGCAAAGTAATAACAGTGAGGATCAACGACCGAGGTCCATACATTGATGGAAGAATCATAGACCTTTCCCAGGCTGCAGCATACAAGATAGGTATGATGGCTCAGGGTGTTTCCATGGTTCAGGTAATTCCCCTCAGATGTCTTGCGCCAGAATCGGTAGTCCGATACTACGACGAAATCATTCTGGATATAGCCAACTCCTACTGAATTATCTACAGCTTGTAAATTTGTAATCAAGATTCTTTATCCTGCTGAGGTTGTAGAGGATCACGTCCTCAAGGTACGGATTGAAGGACAGAACCACCACAGACTTTCCAAAGCCTGTCTCCTCAAGTATGTCCCTCGCTGAGTTGAGAAACTCTCTCAGAACGTCGTCCGCTTCTATCTCAAAGGGAGCACCGAGAAAATGGTGGCTCATACCCAGATAGCTTCCTGGCTTCATCCTGACCATCAGGCGAACAGGGTTCAGAGCATCTATTAGCTTTTGAGTTTCGTAGGCGTAATTGAGGCCAAACATGAGCATCGCATCGGTAATTATGTGTCTTGAATTCAGATTAACAAACTGCCTGAAACCACTCTCCTTGAAATCAAGCCTCAGGTTGTCCCGGGAGGTCTCAACCCAGTGGGGATGGGGCTTTGAAATGAGCCAGAAGACCTTGTCGGGGGTGAAGCTCTCACCATCCATATCACCCCACATCATCAGGAGGTCTGCCATAAAATTAATATAATGAGAGCTGGAAGGACCGCTTACGCGGTGCTTTCTGGACTTGTTGCAGGATTTTTATTATCCTGCGACCAGCAGGGCGGTGAAGAAAAATTCAGAGATTTGAACTATCAGATAGAGAGTGCAGTAACGAGAAGCTCCAATATAAGGTACCTCCTTATCTTCAAAGGTTCTTCACCCTCAGGTAAGTTAATCGTACTTTTCCCGGGAGGAACAGGAACATGCCACTTTGGTTATATATCTGAGAAATCTGGGTGCGGAAAAACCTCCGGCAACTCAATTGATATAAGCTCTGATATCTGGGTAAGTTACAACTTCGTTGCCAGAAATGCCAGAGACTTTGCCCTGAGAGGTCACACAGTCATACTGATAGACATGCCGGATGACGTGAAGAGTCGTATGGCGCTATATCCCGGCCAGGACAAGATAATAGCAAGTGCCTACAGAGTTGGTGGTGACTGGGACAACGATGCTACAAACGAATCGAATGATATCAGGGATGATCTGAACAGAGTGATCACCGATTTTCAGGCCCGTTACGGCATCACAGTCACGGAACTTTACCTTGTGGGAACCAGCAGGGGAACACTGGCAACCGCTTATCTCTCTCATAAGGTCGGCGGTGTTAGCGGAATAGTTCTTACAGCAACGGTTTCATCCGACGACACCGGCTCTGTGAAGTACTCAGACTACTGCCCTTTTGGTGTTACATCCTTTATCAATTGCACGAGGATAAACTCATACACTGGCAAAGCCTTTATGGTTCATCACAGGGACGACGGATGTTCTTCCTCTTCATATTCTTCAGCCTTATCCCTCTACAGTAACCTATCAATACCCTCCAAGAACTTCACTTCAGTTACAGGAGGCCTCAACCTCTCAAGTAATCCATGCAGCGCCAGAACGTATCATGGCTTCTACGGTAGGGATAAGGATGTTGTTAACCTGATCCTTGATTGGATTGAAGGAAGTAGCCCTCCTACGAATATATAACACGGCTGTCCTATAATACTTCTCCCATGGGTAAGTTTTACGTCACCACCCCAATTTACTACGTAAACGACATTCCCCACATAGGACACGCCTACACCACCATATCCGCAGATGTCCTTGCCCGCTACCACAGGCTCATGGGAAAGGAAGTTTTTTTTCTAACGGGAACCGATGAGCACGGACTAAAGATCCAGAAATCCGCCGAAGAAAAGGGAATAAGTCCCAAGGAACTCGCTGATGAAAACTCTGAAAACTTCAAGGAGCTCTGGAAGGAGCTAAATATTTCTTATAGCAGATTTATAAGGACCACTGACCCTGACCACGTTGAGTATGTGAAGGAAGTTATTACAAAAAGTTATGAGAAGGGAGACATCTATCTTGGTAAGTACGAAGGCTGGTACTGTGTAGGATGTGAGGAGTTCAAGCCTGAGTCCGAACTTGTGGAAAACAACGCCTGTCCGATCCACAGAAAGCCCTGCGAGT
>JALTVH010000146.1:3260-4003 GCA_027049085.1 Aquificaceae bacterium
CTTCTCATCAGAAGATTCACCCATAATGCCCGAATTCCGCAGGAACGAGATAATATCTTTTATTAAACAGGGTTTGAAGGATCTCTCCATAACGAGACCCAGGAACAGAGTTAAGTGGGGGATCCCCACACCCTTTGACCCTGAACACACCATCTATGTCTGGTTTGATGCTCTCTTTAACTATGTTTCAGCCCTTGGCGATCAGAGGGACAGGTTCTGGCCTGCGGACGTCCACATCGTTGGTAAGGACATCTTAAGGTTCCACACCGTTTACTGGTATCCCTTCCTCATGTCAGTGGACCTGGACCTTCCAAAAATGGTCTTCGCCCACGGCTGGTGGACCGTTGAAGGTCAGAAGATGTCCAAGTCCCTGGGCAATGTGGTTAACCCCCGTGAGGTTGCTAAAGAGTACGGAGTTGACGAGATGAGGTACTTTCTGCTCAGGGAGGTGCCTTTCGGTCAGGACGGTGACTTCTCAAAGGATGCAGTTCTTAACAGAATCAACGGTGAACTCGCAAATGAGATCGGAAACCTCTTCAGCAGAGTAGTCTCAATGGCACTCAAGTACATGAGTAATGGTGTCCGGGGGAAGGCAGATCAGGAATACATAAAATTCGCAGAAGAAACGCTCGCCTCCTACCACAAAAATATGAGTATCCTTGCCTTTAACAGATCCATTGAAGATACCCTAAGACTCAGCGCTTTTCTTAACAAGTATGTTGACAAAAAGGCTCCCTGGGAAC
>JALTVH010000147.1 GCA_027049085.1 Aquificaceae bacterium
TAGTGGCTTACCTCCGGAAAGGCACCGCTTATCTCACTTGCAACCCTCTGGGTAGGAGAGTCGTGGGTTACAAGCTCTGGATACTTCTTTTCTATGTCTCTCAAAAGTCTGAAGAGCTGGTCGTACTCATAGTCCGATATAACAGGCTGGGTCTGAACATAGTACTTGTAGTCGTGATACCTTATGACCTCTCTGAGGTCCTCTATAAAAGCCTTTGCCTTTTCTCTGTCCGCTTTTTTTAGCTTTTCAAGATCCCTGAGAAACCCCCTCGTCAGCTCTATTAGCTCCCTTTCCCGCTCAGGAGTGTACATAGTTATAATTTAAACACTCAAGGAGGGGGCGATGATTGAGCTGATCCTACTTATTGCTATTCTGCTGGTCGTCCTCTTTATTCTTTTCCTTGTAATCAGAGGCATCAAAACTGATGTAAGAGACCTTGAGAACTCCATTACAAAAGTCATAAGCAGTTCAGGATTTTTAGAAAAGGTGGGAGAGATCTCGGGACACGTCCAGGAGATCAAAAACCTCCACAGGTCCATTGAACAGATGCTTAGAGTCCCTGCAGAAAGGGGAGCCTTTGGTGAGATAGCCCTTGAGAACATACTGACCGACCACCTTCCGCCCGATATGTTTGGAATGAGGAAGCGTGTCCTTGATGGTAAGACACCCGATGCCCACATAAAATCAACAGTTGGGATCATCTGCATTGATTCCAAGTTTCCCCTTGATAATTTCAGAAAACTTCAGGAAGTAAAAGATGAAAAGGCAAAAGAGGACCTCAACAGAAAATTTCTCAGTGACGTTAGGGGTCATCTTGCAAAGATCAGGGATGATTACGTCAAGCCCGATAAGGGAAGCGCTGAGTTTGCCTTCGCCTTTATACCCTCAGAGGCGGTTTACTGGCACCTTGTTAACAATGCCTACGATATGCTCAGAGAATTTGCAAAGGAGGGGGTTCAGGTTGTTTCCCCTCTGACTCTTGCCCACAAAATTGAGCTAATAAAGGCAGGTGTTCATGCAAGGAAGCTTTCCGAAGAGGCACAGTTGATCAAAGATTCTCTTCTCAAACTTGCAAGGGACTTTGAGGAACTTGATGAGAAGTGGAAGACCTTTTTTGACGGCCACCTTACGAGAGCCTACAAGAAAGCCCAGGACGTGGATAGCTCTTATAAGAAGATAAGAGATGATTTTGACAGCATTGAAAGGCTCACTCAACCCTGACGAAAAGCTCTCTTTTCTGGCCGTTTCTGATGATCTGCACCCTCAGGTTTGGCTCGTTTCTGAGGATCTGAAGGAGTCTGAAGGCGTCCTCCCCTGACCTGATCGTGTTGTTGTTGATGGAGACAAGGATGTCCCCCGGCCTCAGACCCGCCTGGTACAGGAGGCTTCCGGGCTTGATCCACTCAAAGATAAAACCTTCCGTTCTTCCCCCCTTTACGTAAGGAACAAGCCTTATTTCCCTGAACATAACCCCCGGGTCCTTAGTTATCCTTTCAATTTCCCTCCTTGAAACCCTGAATTCTTGACCCTGCCCTGTGGGCTGGTAGCTCTCGGTGGGTTGGGGCTCTGTCTTTGAAGCAGAGGCAGTTTTCAATTCTCTCTTTGGAACCCTGAGTGTTATTTCTTTGCCGTCGCTGATTATGACCACAGAATCTCTAAGAACCTCCTTGAGGGTTATACCTTTCCTTGATTCGCCTTCAATAAGAATCAGCTTCTTGTCTCCCACCTTAAACATGGCAAGGGGTAGATCCCCCCAGGAGAGCCCAATAAGGCGAATATTCCTGAAGACGGGCGAGCTTTCAGCCCTGTTCCTTCCTTTCTTTGGCTTTTCAAAAACCTTTGAAAATCCTGACTTTATGGAATAGGGGTCGGGAAGATCCTTCTTTGTAACCAGGGGTGCACTTATCTCACCGGGTGTCAGCCTGATCGTCAGGAACAAGGAAGCGGAAGCTATTGCAGATGAGAGGGAAACAGCAACAGGAAGCAGTATTAAGAGCCTGTCCATTATACTATTATCTTATGTCTTTTAAATCGTACGATGCAATCGTTGTAGGCGGTGGCGGTGCAGGGCTCAGGACCGCAATTGAGATAGCCAGAGACCCGCAGCTCAGGGTTGCCGTGGTCTCCAAGGTTTATCCAACAAGATCCCACACCGGAGCCGCTCAGGGGGGCATGAATGCAGCCCTCGGCAATGTGATTCCGGACGATAATCCTGAGGCTCACGCCTTTGACACAATAAAGGGATCTGACTACCTCGCTGATCAGGATGCGGTCTTCTTCATGACCGAGAACGCGCCTGACATAATTTACGAGCTTGACCGGTGGGGCGTTCCCTTTTCAAGGCTTGAAGATGGAAGGATAGCCCAGAGGCCCTTTGGCGGGGCAAGCTTTCCCAGAACTGTATTTGCCGCTGACAAAACCGGACACGCTTTACTGCATACCCTGTACGAGCAGGCACTTGCAAGGGACAACATAGATTTTTACAACGAGTTTTTTCTCCTTGACCTGATAAGAGATGACAAAAGGGTGAAGGGAGTTTCCCTTTATGACATAAAGAATGGTGAGGTTATAGCTCTTGCAGGAAAGGCAGTGATACTTGCTACAGGAGGATTTGCCCGTATCTACTGGTTCAGGAGCACCAACGCTATCGGTAACACCGGAGACGGTCAGGCGGTTGCCTTCAGAAATGGCATACCGCTGAAGGATCCTGAGTTCATCCAGTTTCATCCCACCGGCCTGGCAAAGACGGGGATCCTCCTCTCTGAAGCCTGCAGGGGTGAGGGAGGATATTTGATCAACAAAGAAGGCGAGAGATTCATGAAGAGGTACGCTCCCGAAAAGATGGAGCTGGCGCCCAGAGACATGGTTTCAAGGGCGATTGAATACGAGATCCGGGAAGGAAGAGGTATTGGAGAAGGGGCGAGAGCTTATATTTACCTTGATCTGAGACATCTCGGCGAGGAGAAAATAAACGAGAGGCTCCCGCAGGTTCGCCAGCTTGCCATAGACTTTGAAGGGGTTGATCCTGTCAAGGATCCAGTCCCGATAAGACCAACCGCCCACTACTGCATGGGCGGTATCTATATTCAAGACTACAAAACCTCAAGGACACCCCTTGAGGGACTTTACGCGGTCGGGGAGTGCGCCTGCGTCTCTGTTCACGGCGCCAACAGGCTGGGAGGCAACTCGCTTATTGAACTTCTCGTCTTCGGCAAATACTGCGGAATGGCGGTGAGGGAATATGTAAAAAACACAGACATGCCCAAAATCACCGAGATTGAGGCAAAGAGGGGCATTGACTTTATCAGTGAGCTCATGACAAGAGGGGGGAAGGAAACGGTTGCAGGAATCCGATCGGCAATGGGTGAGATAACCTGGGCTAAGATGGGGATCTTCAGGGACGAGAATTCTCTCAAAAAGGCCTACGAGGAATTATCAGAACTGCTCAAAAGATGGGAAAACATCCCTGTTGTTGACAAGTCTAAAGTATTCAATACTAACCTCATAGAGGTCCTTGAGCTTAGAAACATGCTTGAACTTGCAAGGGCAGTTGCCTTTGGTGCCCTTTACAGAAAGGAATCAAGGGGAGGCCACTCAAGGGAGGATTACCCCAGCAGGGACGATGATAGATTCCTCAAACATACAGTTTTACGAAGGGAAGGAGACAAACTAACCATTGAGTACGAAGACGTCAGAATAACAAAGATAAAACCCTCGGACAGAAACTACTGAGATTTACCCTTGGATTGCTCCTCAGTTTCAAAAACCGCTTCAAGTTTCCTTACACTTCTGAAGAAGGAGGTAACCGCAACAACGAAGATGTAAATCATACCAATCGCTATTGAAGCCGAAGCTGCAACCTTAGCCCAGATTTCATTCATAAATGGATATTTTTCTGTAAGATAAAGGGGGTAGCCACTTGCAAAGAAGTAAAGAGAACCAAGAACAACAAGGATAAAAATGAGAAAATCTATCTTCCCTGCAAGTTCTCTGGTTTCCATCTTTCCCTCCCGGATCTGTTTTGTAATATCATACCAAAGGGTGGTTGGAGAGATCCTTCAAAAGTTAAAACTGGCTCAAAACCTCTGTGCAGTTTGTGAAGACGGCACCTTTGGAGGAAGAATCCCTCTATGCGAGAGGTGTTCAGAACTGATGAAAGGCCAGGGTTTTTACCTTCCCGACATCCTGCCGGATGCAAAGAAAGTCAGGACCTTTTCTCCTTACAGGGGGGCTATGGCAGGGGCTATTCGGGCTGTTAAGTTTAAAAGGGTAAAGCCTCTTCTGGCTGTTCTTGGCAACTGTATCAGAGAAGACCTCCAGCATTTTGTTGATGAGGTTAAAGCTGACCTAATTACTTATGTTCCTGTACACTTTTTCAGATGGTACAGCAGGGGCTTTGATCAGAACAGAGAGATCCTCATTTCGGCTGGTATTAAGCCAGAGAAGCTTCTCAGGAGAGTGAAGCACTCACAGCCTCTCGCAGGACTCGGGAGGGAAGAAAGGACCAGGAGGATCGCCGGGTCCTTCAGGCTGACCGATGGAAAAGAAGTCAGAGGTAAAAGGATCCTTGTCTTTGACGATGTTATGACAACGGGATCAACAGCGGGTGAGGTACTAAAGACCCTCAAAGAGGCAGGAGCTGGAGAAGTTTACTTTTACTTCCTCGCCGTAGAGTATTAAACTTTTTAAGAGAGGAAGAAAAATGGGCTTGATGGACAGAGATTATTACAGGGAAAAAAAAGCAGGTGATAGCGGTCCTCAAGATTTCCTCAGAAAGGTGAAGGAGAACCCATTCGCAGTGATCATCTTTGCGCTAATACTCCTCCTGATTATCGGGATCATCCTCTGAGGTTATGTTCAAACCCAGGAACATAAGGCGAAAGGCGGAGATTTCCAAGATCCTTGCAAAGCATGGCTTTGGGCTGATAGTTGACTTTGCAGGTCTGGGAAAGTTCATACCTTTCCACTGGGGGCTCTTTGGACACAGGAAAAGGGACATACCTTACACAGCCCCTGAACATCTCAGGATGGTTTTTGAAGAACTCGGACCCACCTTTATCAAACTCGGTCAGATCCTCAGTACAAGGCCTGACCTTCTTCCAGAAGAGTATACCTACGAACTTACAAAGCTCCAGGACAGGATACCACCCTGCCCGGCCGATGAGATAAAGGCAGTAATTGAAGAGGAACTCGGTCGTCAGATCGGTGAGATATTCAGGAGTTTTGAAGAAACACCCCTCGCTTCTGCCTCTATAGGACAGGTTCACAGGGCTGTTCTGAAAGATGGCACTCCTGTAGTTGTGAAGGTTCAGAAGCCGGGAGTTGAAAAGAGGATAAGGGAGGACCTTGAGATCCTTGAAGAAGTTGTTCAGAGGCTCAAAGATCACTGGGAACCTGCAAAAAAGTGGAACCTTGAGGGACTGCTCGAAGAGTTCTCCTACACCCTAAGAAACGAGCTTGACTATATCAGAGAGGGGCGTAACGCAGAAACCTTCAGGAAAAATTTCCTGAAGGATAAAAACCTTTACATCCCGGAGGTTTTCTGGGACTACACCACTCAGAAGGTACTTGTTATGGAAGAGATAAAGGGGGTCAAGATTTCGGACATTGAAGGGATCAGGTCCTACGGGCTTGACCCTTCAGAAATAGCAAGGAAAGGGGCAGAGATATACATGCACATGTTTTTCAGGGATGGCTTCTTTCACGGTGACCCCCATCCGGGAAACTTCATCATCCTCGCCGATGGGAGGATCGCTCTGCTGGACTTCGGTATGGTAGGTGTCATGGATGACCTGATGAGAATGAACTTCGTACAGCTTATGTACGGGATAGTTAAAGGGGATATGTCTCTGGTTATGGATGCCTTAAGAGACCTCGGCATACAGGGCGATCCTAAGAAAGAAACCATGCTTAGAAAAGAACTTGAGCTCCTTTTTTCCTACTATCTTCTACAGCCTGTAAGCGAACTCAGGCTCTCTAAGGTTGTCAATGAGACCTTCAGGATCGTTCACCGCTATAACATAAGTCTACCCTCCGACCTCTTTCTCCTTATGAAAACTATAGGCATGGCTGAGGGTCTCCTATCTTCCCTTGACCCGGGCTTCAGGATGATTACGGTGATAGAACCTTACATCAAGAGGAGCCGAAGGCTTATGCTCTCAACGAAGTTCCTCAGGGCTCAGGCTGAAAAGAACCTCATACTCCTAACAAAGATGCTGATTGAATCAACGGAAAGAACCAAGAGGTTTATAAGGCTCCTTGAAGCTGGAAAGGTTGAGTTCTCAATAAAGTACGAAGGCGAGTCACGGATCATAAAGGACATGAGGCGGGACATAAACAGGCTTTCTCTTAGTATTCTCCTTGTGGGTCTTATGGTTGCAATGGCTTTAATCGTTTCTGCCTATAAGCCGGAATTCTTTAAAGCAGAATCCTTTCTGATTCTATCAGGGATCCTTTCACTCCTTTTTGCGGGCGGCATCCTCTTTAAGATCATCAGGGAAGGTACCTGAAGCTCTCATTATCCTTTCACACATGGCTGATATATCTCCAGCGCCCATGAAGAGTATCACCTTCTCCGGGGATGATTGGGACTCTATAAGCTCTTGGAGCTCTCCCTCACTCTCTACATATTCCGCACCGCTCTTCAGTGCCAGATCCCTTGAGCTTACGTTGTAAGCGTTAACCTCACTGGCAGGGAATATATCAAGAAGGTAAGTTTTTTCCGGAAGGCCAAGAACATCAACAAACTGGTCGAAAAGGAGGTGGGTGCGGGAATACCTGTGAGGCTGAAAGATAAGCAGGAGCTTTCTATCCGGATACATTTCCCTGACCGCTTCAATAACGCACCTGATTTCCGTTGGGTGATGGCCATAATCGTCAAAAACAGGTGCACCGTTAAGGTAGCCTTTGAAGTCCATTCTTCTCTCAGCGTTGGAAAAGTTCTCAAGGGCGCTTCGGATTGAAGAAAATTCAACTCCTATCTCTAAAGCGACGGCAACAGACGCAAGGGCATTGTAGACGTTGTGCTTCCCTGCAATTCCAAGATGGATACTCCCGAGCTTATTACCATGGACAAGTACATCAAAGGCATAGCGTCCGCCCGTGAGTGTCAGGTTCTTTGCTGAAACATCTCCCTTTCCCTGAACGGAGTAAGTTATGACCTTTTTAGTTGTTTTTGGAAGGATTGAAGCAAGCTGGGGGTCATCGGCATTCACAACTGAAAAGCCATAAAAAGGAACAGAGTTGATGAACTCCTCAAAGGAACCTACCAGCTTCTCGTAATTACCGTAAAAGTCAAGGTGTTCCCTGTCTATATTGGTAACAACCGCAACTACCGGGGAAAGCTTTAAAAAAGATCCATCGCTCTCGTCCGCCTCAGAAACGAGCAGGTCTCCCCTCCCAAGCTTGGCGTTTCCGCCAACCCTCTTGAGCTTTCCTCCGATAATGACGGTAGGATCAAAACCAGCCGTCTCAAGGATGCTCGCAATCATGGAAGTAGTTGTCGTCTTTCCGTGGGAACCACTAACAGCGATCCCTTCCTTGAGCCTGAACAGTTCAGCAAGCATCTCTCCCCGAGGAATAACGGGGATTCCGAGTTCCCTGGCACGCATGATCTCAGGGTTGTCATCTCTTACGGCAGAGGAGTAAACAACCACCTCTGTGTAAGGATCAAGGTTGTCTGCAGAGTGTCCAATAAAAATCCTGGCACCAAAGTCCCGCAGTAAAGCAGTGTTCTGATTTTCCTTTATATCCGATCCGGAAATTCTGTATCCGAGGTCAAGGAGAATCCTTGCGATACCGCTCATCCCGATACCGCCAATTCCCACAAAATGAACCCTTTTGACCCTTTCCCTAAACACAGCCTAAATTTATATAGTACAGGAAATAAGAGAGTAATGAGATTTAAGGGGTCAGCAAAGGAGGGGTTAATAGCCTTTCTGGTTCTTACTGGGGGGACATGGGGCCAGGATCTTGCAAAGCTAATAAAAGAGTACGAAAAGGCGGCGGAGCTGAGCAGGAAAACAAAAAAAGAGAGTCTCGGACACCTGATTCTCTTTACAAGAAAGGACCTTGACAGACTTCAGGCAAGGAAGCTCTCAGACCTGCTGAAACACATCAGACTAATAACCGTCTCAAACAATAACTTCGGGATACTCACCCTCAACGAGTTTGGAAACTACTCACCGATACCGAGAAACATCAGGCTTTACATAAACGATCATGAGGTCTCATCCCTTCACACCGGATCGCCTTTCCTTGTCTGGGAAAACTTCAGCCTTGACAATGTTGATCACATTGAAATTTACCAGTCTCCTGGCTCAATAGAACTCGGTAACGATCCTGCAACGTTAATAATAAAGATCTACACCAAGACTCCAGAAAGGGAAAACGCAAGCGGTATTAACCTTGGCGGGACTTCCCGATCCGGCTACACCGCAAACATCTTTAGCGCCGTTGAGGTAAGCCCTGACTTTTCCTATTTCTTTTTTATAGAAAGCGGTAGGGATGGCAGGAAAAGGTTCAGACTCGGCGGAGAGGAAATCAGGAGGGACGCCGATTACAGGTATGCCTTTCTCGGAATGTACTATGAGAACACTTCCCTTGAGCTTGGCTATGGGTTCGTTAGAAGAGCTCCTTTTATAGGCTTTGCATCAGACGGCTCTGCGGAAGATGGTTACACAGAGGCTCAGGATACCTACCTTGTACTGACTTCCTATCCTTTCGGTGACAGAGACACAAAATTTGTTTTTTCCTTTGACCATAATAAAAGGAGACATTACGAAAAGAGCGACTCAGGTCTCTTTATTCCAATCTTCATGTCCCTCAACCCCCTCAACAATCCTGCCGATTTCTTTGAAAGTGCTGTCTTCAGCAAGGTGGATATTTACCTTTCTAAAACCTTCAGATTCAGCAAAAATTCCCTTCTGACAGCGACATCCTACAAGATTTACAACGCAACCATAGAAGAAAGGAGGTACGTTACCCTCGGCGGAGCTACGGTAAACGTGGATCAGACCGTTCCCTTCAGCAGGCAGGAAATCCTATCCCTGATCCTGGAAAACAAGCTCTCTCTAAATCCCAGGAACCTCCTTATTGGTGGACTCAAGGTTGATTCCTATGAAAGAAACGGAGGATTGAAAAACTTCAAGGAATGGATAGGCAGGATCGGATTCATAAGCATCCCGGGGGATGACCTTTATCTTAAAGCCTTTTTATCAAGGAGTTACATCCCACCCTTCTTTTACGATGTGGAGATCTCAAAAAGAGACCTGAGCCCTATACAAATACCTCTTTCTGCAACAATTGAGGGTTCCTACCGAACGGAAATATTGAAGCTTACTTTATGGACCGGCTACATGAGGGTAGAGGGCGACATCCTTCCCGACGGCTCCGGAATCTTGACAAATGTAGGAGAGCCTCTTGAGATCCGTTTTGCCTCTGGGGATGCACGCTTTGATCTTGGAAAAGCAGTCTTAGAAGGCGGTTACAGCTTTCTTATTGATCCCAAGAGGGAAAGTTCCCCTACCAGAGGTGGTTATCTTAGGATCTCAGGTAACCTGTGGCGGTTTGGTCTCTTTTCTGAACTTGTTTACAGAGGACCATACACCTTCAAGAGCAAAAGGGTAAAGGAAGGCTACGACCTGAGCGCAGGCGCCTCTTTAACAGTTCTGAAAGACCTGAGAGTCACCGTTAAGGGTGAAAACCTTACAGGATCAGCGACAGAGATCCCTTACTTCATACCCCAGAGCGGAGAGGTAGCCACATTCCCAGTAAGAGGAAGAACTTACTATGTGAATGTTGACTGGGTCTTCTGATGAAGATATTTGCCCTGCTACTCGGTTTTAATCTTCTGGTTCATGCAGTCCTGCTGGAGGAAAGGTTTGAAGAAGAGAGGGAGCTTGAAGTCAAGATAATTGAAAAAGTCTTCAGAGACCTGCTGAGTAAAGAGGAAGTATTCATCTACGTCATTGGGTCAAGGAAAGAAGAGTTTATCAAAAGCGTTGAAGAGTTTTCTGATCACTTAAAACCAGTCAAGGACTGCAAAAAAGGTGAAATCCTTTTCATCGCTGGCTTATACCGAAAGGAAATCCCCCCAGATTGCAGAGGAATGCTCATCTTCGGCTCAAGAAGAGAGTATATTTACAGGTTCCCCAATTCTATAGGTTCCTTTTACTGGAGAAAGGGAAGGCCTAATCTAACAATAATCAGGGAAAGGTTAAAAAAGTGGAAAATGAAATTGCCGAAAGAGTACGACCAGTTCATAGAATCCTTAGATGAGTCAAAGAGGAGAAGAAGCAGATGAGGGCTGTGCAGTACAGGATTGACAGGTCACTGCTGATCCTTATAGCCCTCGTAGTATCTTCCTTCTTCCCTATCTATTACGGTTCGGTAAAAGTTGAGGAGTTTGTACAGAAACGCCTCATCTCTGATGCGACCTCAATAATAGGTTCAACCTTTGACAATATGGCTGAAAAGATCCTCTCCCTCGTGGGGAAGGAAGATATTGTTCTTGCTCTATACAGGAACGACGAACTCAGGAAAAAGATTGAGTACGACCTTTCTCTCCTCATAACACCGGAAATAAAGTACGTCTATATCCTCTACAGGGATGAAGAGGGAAAGTTCCGGTTCCTTGCAGATGGCTCAAGAACCGACAGAGCAGAGATCGGCGAAA
The DNA here is from genome assembly GCA_027049085.1 of Aquificaceae bacterium. Classification (GTDB taxonomy): domain Bacteria; phylum Aquificota; class Aquificia; order Aquificales; family Aquificaceae; genus Hydrogenivirga. Next base: position 10,676 of record JALTVH010000147.1, read on the forward strand.
AACTTGACGTCCTTAACCCCACGGAATGGGAAGAGGCAGCCATTAAGGGCAAAACCAAGGTTATAATCCAGGATAATCTTTACACGATAGGAGCAACCTACATAAAACCTCTCATTCAGAAAGGAGAGGTAAGGGCTCTCCTCGTTGCAGATTTCTCCATCAGGAAGGTGGAAGAACTCAGGGCAACAATGGGTGTAATAAGAAATATATCCATGGGTGTTTCCCTCATGTCCCTTATTTTTCTTTACATAGCTGTGTACCAGTACTTCAGAGGAAGAAAGATAGCACGGTCTCTTTATACTGACAGGCTGACAGGCCTCCCCAACAGAAACTACATTTCAGAAAACCTGACAGACCTGAATCCTGGGGATTACTATATAGCCCTCCTTGATATAGATGATTTCAAAAGAATAAACGCTACCTTTGGACCAGATGCAGGCGACCGGGTTATACAGGAGGTAGGGAAATTTCTTATATCAAAGATGAAGGATGCTTCAATAGCACGTTACGGTGGGGAAGAGTTCCTGATTCTTATACCTCGCAATAGATTCACCGATGACGCAGATGCAGTGCTCTTTTTTGACAAGGTAAGGCAGTCTTTCAGGAAATTCAGGCTCCAGCTCCAGGACCAGGAAATAAGACTGACCGTATCAATAGGCATAAATCTCTCAACCCAGAGGGATGAAAGCTTGGAGTCCGCCATTGAAAAGGCTGACCGAGCCCTGTACAGGGCTAAACGGGATGGAAAGGACCGGGTAAGAGCCTTTAGTGACAGGGCAGATGGTATGAGGAGGCGAGTCTCCGTTTCGGAAGTTATGGAGGCGGTTCAGAAGGGCAAGGTGATCTGTTATTACCAGCCAGTTGTTGAACTTTCAACGGGTAAGGTTGACTACTATGAGGCTCTTGCGAGGATGATAGATGACAAGGGAGAGGTTATACCCCCAGCTCAGTTCCTTGAAGACATCAAGGACACCTTTGCCTACACAAAGTTTGTCAAGAGAATTATTGAGATAAACACCGAGGTACTCAAAGAACAGGGGAATTTGAGGGTAAGCATAAACCTTATACCCACTGACATCCTTGACAGAAGCATAGTTGACCTCCTCAGCAGGGTACCTGAGGGGATCAGGGAGAGGATGCTTCTTGAGATAACAGAGATTGAGGGCATACCATCCTTTGAAAGAGTTAAAAAGACTGTCACCAAGCTCAGGAAGGCAGGTTTTAAGGTCGGAATCGATGACTTTGGTGCAGGATACTCAAATCTCATAAATCTGACTCAGATGAGCATTGACTTTTTGAAGATAGACGGCTCAATCATAAGGGATATACACAAAAACAGGACTTCCTACCTTCTGACTAAGATGGTAAATGAATTCTGTACCGAGATGGGTATCAAGGTAATAGCTGAGTACGTGGAAAGGGATAAGGTTCTGGCCTGTCTTAAGGAAATAGGCGTGGGATACGCGCAGGGATATAAATTTGGTAAGCCTGTACCTCTTGCGGAAATTATACCTGCTAAAATATAGAGCCAATGGCTGCTGCGCCCGTAGGACCTACCTCTCCCGCTGTTGATATCCATACACTTTTTCTTCACATAGCAATCATTCTCATTTCAGCAAAAGCCTTTGGAATGCTCTTTAAAAGACTTGGCATTCCTCCTGTACTCGGTGAGGTGACCGCAGGTGTGGTGCTCGGGCAGAGTCTCCTCGGCCTGATACCCCTTAGCGATGCCATAAAAGTTCTTGCGGAACTGGGAGTTATTCTCCTCCTCTTTGAGGTTGGGCTTGAAGCGGACATTCACATGCTTGTGAGGGTTGGAATATGGTCAACCCTTGTCGCAATAGTTGGTGCGGTCGTTCCCTTTGCAGGTGGGTTTGCCATCTCATACTACCTCTTTGACATGCCCCTTATAAGCTCCCTTTTTATCGGCGGTGCACTTACAGCAACAAGTATTGGAATAACTGTCAGAGTTCTTACAGACCTCAAGAAGCACAAGTCGCGCTTTGCCCAGATCGTCCTTGGTGCTGCTGTACTGGACGATATAATGGGTGTTGTAATCCTCGCAGCTCTATATGAATTCTCAAAAACAAAATCGGTAAATCTTGATGCAACCGCAATGTTAATTTTTGACATTGCTGTCTTTTTTGTTGTAGCACCAATTATTGCAAGATTTGTAGCCAAGATCCTTTCATACATAATCATGAAGTGGGGAGACATGGACATAATACCCACAACGATCCTCTCTCTCGTCCTCTTTACAGGCCACATGGCATACAGGGTCGGGTCACCCGAGATCCTTGGTGCCTTCACTGCAGGTCTTGCTCTATCAAGAAGGTTTGTTCTTCCTTTTGCTGCTTTTCTTCATCTTGACCAGAAGATCATTCACAAGGTTGAGGAAGGCATAGGTCCTCTCGTGTGGGTTATAGCCCCCATTTTCTTCGTTGCCGTTGGCCTTGCCCTTAACTTAAAGGCAATAGACTTTACCTCGGCAGAGTTCTGGATGTTTTCCCTCTCTCTGATCGCAATAGCCATTGTCGGAAAGGTGGCTGCAGGCTTTGTGGTGCCCGGAAGCATGAGGGATAGGCTCAATATCGGATTCTCAATGATGCCCAGGGGCGAGGTGGGTCTTATCTTTGCAGAGTTCGGTCGCAGTTTTAATGCAATAGATCAGGTGGGTTATGCGGTTCTTGTGTTTGTTGTTGCAGTGACAACCTTTCTGGCACCGATCCTTTTAAGAATTACAGTCAGATCCTGAAAAGGCTGAGGCTCAAAAGAGCAACAAGGGTTGAAACGACCGCCACAGGGGTTCCGTACTTCATAAAGGTAAGGAAAGATATGTGATAGCCCTCCTTCTCCGCTATTGCTGAGGCAACGATATTTGCAGAGGCACCGATCAGCGTAAAATTTCCACCAAGGCATGCCCCCAGGGAAAGGGCCCACCATAGAAGGTCAATTCCTTCCTTGAGCTGCTGGGCCATATTTTTGAGAACAAAGGCCATTGACATGGTAAAGGGAATATTATCAACAAAACCAGATATAACTGCAGAAGAGATTCCAATAATCCAGAGGCCTGATGAGATGTCAGATCCGATCTGCTGGGAGAGGTAACCTGCAACGAGTTCAAAGATTCCCGTGTGCTCAAGGGATCCTACAACTATAAATAGACCAAGGAAAAACAGGAGGGTTGTCCACTCAACTTTTTCAAGGACGTAGGCGGGGGAGAGCCCAGACCATATCATCAGGATGGTTGAGGTGAACAGGGCTATTATGCCCGGCTCGATTTGAAGACTGTGGCCAAATAGGAAGAGAACAATTGTTGCAACGAAAACGATGATACCCTTTTTCATCAGATCGGGGTAGATCTCCTGTTCCAGCAAGGACTCAAACTTCTCAAGATCAACCTCCTTTTTATCCCCTCTTAAAGTTCCCGACAGCTTCAGGTACAGGAGATTGACTAACAGACCGGAGATAAAACCAGCAACAGCATGGGGTGCGACGTGAATAAGAAAGTCATTGAAGGATTTCTTCGCTATGCTACCGATGATTATGTTGGGAGGATCGCCGATCAGAGTTGCCGTTCCTCCTGTATTAGATGCAAGAACAAGAGCAATGATGTAGGGAACAGGTGGAAGGTCAAGCACCTTTGTGACTCCAATAATTATCGGAGTCATAAAAAGGACAGTCGTTACGTTATCAAGGAAGGCAGAAAAAACTGCTGTCAGAACCGCAAAAGTAACGAGGATCTTCACAGGGCTGGTACCGGTGATCTTGAGAGCTTTCACAGTAAGGAGGTTAAAAAATCCACTGTGGGCAAGAACAGTAACTATGTTCATCATTCCAAAGAGCAGGAATATGGTGTTGTAATCAATGGATTTCCAGGCAAAGTGAGGGGGAACTATACCAAGGATCATAACGACCGAAGCACCAAGGAGTGCAGCAACCGTCCTGTGGAAATACCTTTCAAGAATTATCATCCCGTAAACAAGGAAGAAAATGATAAGAGCTATTTTCTGGAGGGTCCCTTCCGCAAGATGTGCACCGAGTGCCTGAATAAGACCGGCACCCTCATGGAGTTCGGTCATTGGTATAAAACCCTCAGGGGTATATTAAGATTATATCCGAGTTATCAGTATGGGCAAAAGGGTCACTGGTATTGGTGCTGAGGAACTAAAAGGTCAAAAGGAAGATATCAGAATGGTTTTTTTTCATGAAGACTTCTACCTTTGACTATGATCTTCCAGAAGATCTGATCGCCAGGTATCCTGCTGTTCCGCGACACAGCGCAAGGCTTATGGTAGTTAGCAGGAGAGATGGCACCATTGTGCATGACACCTTCTGGAACCTCCCCGATTATCTGGAGGAGGGAGACCTCCTGGTCTTTAACAACACAAAGGTTCTTCCTGCAAGGCTTTACGGGCGGAAGAAGACCGGAGGAAAAGTTGAGATACTCCTCACAGACAGGATAAAAGGCAACCTCTGGAAGGCGTTTATAGGCGGGAAGAAGATTAGACCCGGGCTGAGAATAAATATAGAAAAGGGCTTTGAGGTTGAGGTGGTTGACCACATAAGCGAAGGTCTCTTCTTCGTACAGCTCATCGGCGACAATACGCTACGTCTACTTGACCGCTATGGAAAGATCCCGATCCCGCCATATTTAAAGCGTGAAGAGGAACCGATAGACAAGGAGTACTACCAGACTATCTTTGCAAGGGAAGAGGGTTCGGTTGCCTCTCCCACTGCCTCCCTCCACTTTTCTGAAGAGCTGATGGAAAGGGTCAGCAAGAAAGGAATAAGGCACACCTTCATAACACTCCACGTCTCTTACGGAACCTTTAAGCCCATAACAGCGGAAAGCATTGAACAACACAGGGTGGATCCCGAATATGTAAAAGTCCCACAGGAAGCTATTTCAGCCATTAAGGAAACCAAGGAAAGGGGGAAGAGAGTTGTATCCGTGGGGACCACGGTGGTTAGAGCGTTAGAGACAAAACCCTTTGAGCCTTTTGAAGGCTGGACGGACCTATACATAATGCCGGGGTTTAAGTTCTCCGTTACAGATGCTATGATAACCAACTTTCACCTGCCGAGATCCTCCCTTCTTGTTCTTGTATGCGCCTTCGGAGGTAGGGACCTCATTATGAATGCCTACAGGACCGCTGTTGAATTGCGTTACAGATTTTACAGCTACGGCGACGGGATGCTTATCCTTTGATAAAATACTGACCATGGCAGAAAAGATAGATATAAACAAAATTTCAAAGGACATCTTTATCCAGCACAAGGGTGAACCTTACAGAGTCCTTGATTATGACCATGTTAAACCGGGTAAAGGTCAGGCTTTCGTCCGCGTCAAGGCAAAGAACATGCTCACTGGAAACGTCATTGAAATAACCTTTAAGGCATCGGATGCTATTGAACTTGCTGATTTTGAGCAGGTTTTCGGTGAGTACTCCTATTCCGATGGAGAAAGCCTCCACTTTATGAACAGCCAGACTTACGAAATGGTCTCAATACCGAGGTCCCAGATAGAGGAAGAAGCAAAATTTTTGAAGGAAGGTTCCCAGGTCGTTATTTTCCTTTACAGGGGCCAGCCCGTTGGAATTGAACCACCCAAGCATGTTGAGCTAAGGGTCACAGAGACGGAGCCAGCCTTCAAAGGTGATACCGCAGCCGGAGGAACAAAACCTGCAGTACTTGAAACAGGTGCTGTTGTCCAGGTGCCCTTTTTTATAGAGGAGGGCGACGTCATCAGGGTTGATACAAGAACAGGAAACTATGTGGAGAGGGTCAAGGAATGAATAAAAAACTTATTAAGAGCCTTGTGGAGCTTATTGAGGGAACAAACATCAAAAAGATTGAGGTCAGGGACGGCGACCAGATGATAGTTATTGAAACCCATTCTCCTTCCCCAGTAAGCCCAGCACCTTCAATTGGAAACTCCGCTGGCGAGGGGTTTAAGCACCAGGAGGTTCTGCCTCCTTCGGAAGACATAACCCAAGAAGAAAAGAAGTTCCATGTGATTAAAAGCCCTCTTGTCGGTACCTTTTACCGATCCCCTTCCCCAGGTGCACCGCCTTTTGTAGAGGTGGGTGACATGGTCTCCCAGGGTCAGGTTCTGTGCATCATTGAAGCCCTTAAGGTCATGAACGAGATTGAGAGCGATGTTGACGGTAGAGTAGAAAAAATACTTGTTGAGAACGGAGAGACCGTTGAATACGGCCAGCCCCTGTTCTTGATTGACACTAATGTTTAACTGACCGTGTGTCTTATCAACACAATGCTCACAAGTACCATCAAAAAGCCGAGCAAAGAAAACAACGAAAATCTGGTT
>JALTVH010000148.1 GCA_027049085.1 Aquificaceae bacterium
AGAACTGGAACGATGATGACAGATATTATCGCTGCAACAAGCATGGAGAGAGTCTTGGTTGCCACAAGAGGTTTGAACAGCCTTCCGGCCTGACCTTCAAGAGCAAAGAGGGGCACGAAGGAGACGGTGACGATGAGGAGGGCAAGAAAGATGGGCTTTCCCACATCCTTGGCGGAGTGGGTTATGGCGGTCCACAGGTCGTCACCGTCTTCCCTCCGCCTGTGAACGTTTTCAATCAGGACGATTGCCGCGTCCACCATGGTTCCGATGGCGATCGCTATCCCACCAAGGGACATGATGTTGGAAGTGATGCCAAGGTGATTCATTGTTATGAAAGTCGCAAGGAGGGAGAGTATCAGGAAGATGATTATCACCACAGCGCTTTGAAGGTGAAAGAGAAAGATACCTACAATTGCAAGAACAACGATAGATTCCTCAATAAGCTTGGATTTGAGGTTGTCTATAGCCCTCTCAATGAGAGCAGACCTGTCATAAACGGGAACAAGTTCAACGTCTTCCGGAAGACCTTTCTTAACTTCCTCAATTTTCTTTTTGACGTTCTTTATAACCTTGTAGGCGTCTGCGCCAAAGCGCATTACCACAATTCCGCCTATGGTGTCTCCCAGACCGTTGTAATCACCCACACCCATTCTGTAGGCGGGAGTCTCTATAACCTTTCCTATGTCCTCAATCCTTATGGGAACACCTTTTCTCTCCACTATTACCGTTTTTGCTATGTCTTCCCTGCTCTGGGCATATCCGACAGCCCTTACAAGAAACTCCCTCTCGTTAATCTCAACGTACTTACCGCCCATCTCAATGTTCGTTTTCCTCAGGGCGTTGTAGACGTCTTTCAGAGAGAGGCCGTACTGGTAGAGCTTTTCCGGTTTTATAAGAACCCTGTATTCCTTCTCGTAACCACCAACAGAGGCAACCTCGGCAACGTCAGGAACCGCAAGGAGTGCATACTTGATGTAGAAATTCTGAAGCGCCCAGAGCTCATCAAGGGACCTCTTTTTTGACACAAGAGCATACTGATAAACCCAGCCCACTCCGGTCGCATCGGGACCGAGCTGAATGTCCGCTTCTTTTGGGAGCTGTCCTCTGATGGTTGCAAGCTTCTCGAGGACCCGCGACCTCGCCCAGTAGAGGTCTGTGCCATCCTCAAAGATAATAAAGACCAGAGAGTAATTGGGAACAGAGTAACCTCTAACAGTTTTGACCTTGGGAACCCCCATCATGTTTGTTACTAGAGGGTAGGTAAGCTGGTCCTCAATGACCTGAGGGACCTGACCTATCCACTTGGAGTAGATGATTACCTGCACGTCTGAAAGGTCAGGAATAGCATCAATGGGAGTCTTTTTTAGGGAATAAAATCCATAGAAAAGCAAAAACAACGAAACAAAAATAATGGCAACGCGATTGTGAAGGAAAAACTCTGTTAGCTTTACCATCCTCAAGAAAGGATAGCGGTAAGGTGATGTTAATTCAATCTTTAAATTTCTTGATAATTTAACGGAACATTAACAGAACCCTAATTTTTATTTGAGGCTTTTCTTCATTAAAATAGCGTTAAGGGAAACTATTACTGTGCTAAGGCTCATAAAGACTGCACCTACCGCAGGTTTTAGTATTATACCTGCGGGTGCCAGAACTCCCGCCGCAAGGGGAATGGTTACAACGTTGTAGCCCGTTGCCCAGAAAAGGTTCTGAACCATTTTCTTAACCGTGATGCTGGAAAGTAACATGATTTTAACAACATCTCTGGGATCATTTTTAACCAGAATTATGTCTGCGCTTTCTATGGCAACATCTGTGCCAGAACCAATCGCTATTCCTACGTCTGCCTGGACAAGAGCGGGAGCATCGTTAACACCGTCCCCGACCATAGCAACCTTCAATCCCCTGCTCTGTAACTCTTTAACCTTTTCCGCCTTCTCGTGGGGAAGAACCCTTGCAAAGACCTCGTCAACGCCCAGCTCCTTTGCTACATACTCAGCAACCTCCTGGGAGTCACCTGTTATCATGACCACCTTTTTTCCCATCTTTTTAAGCTCTCTAACAGCCTCCCTTGACTCTTCCCTGATCCTGTCAGAAAGGGCAACCGCACCCTCAAGCCTGCCGTCAACAGCAACGAGGACAACGGTTTTCCCCTGGGCTTCAAGCTCCCTGACTTTCTCATGAATCCCTCCATCAAGGGGAACGCCAAGCTCTTCCATCAGGAGAGCGGTTCCCACCGCCACTTCTATTCCTTCCACCTTGCCCACAACACCTTTACCAGGGACAGCCCTGAAGTCCTCTGCCTGAGGGATCTCAAGACCTATGTCCTTTGCATGCTCAAAGATTGACTGGGCTATTACGTGCTCTGAGTTTCGCTCAAGGCTTGCCGTAAGTCTGAGAACCTCATCCTGGGAAAGGTTCCCTGCAACTACGTCGGAAACGCCGAACCTTCCTTCGGTGAGAGTGCCTGTTTTGTCAAACATGACCGCATCAACCTTGCGAATAGTCTCAAGGGCAAGGCGATTCCGCACAAGGATACCATTTTTGGCAGAGTAAGAAGTTGAGAAAGCAACAACCAGTGGAATAGCAAGACCAAGAGCATGGGGACAGGCTATTACCATAACGGTCACAGCCCTTTCAACCGCAAACTGAACGTCCTGACCGAGGGATAGCCAGGCAAGAAAGGAACCACCGCCCACCGTTATAGCCACGATCGTAAGGTAAAAGGCGACTCTGTCCGCCATGTCCTGAAGTCTCGTTTTTGATTCCTGAGCTTCCTTGACAAGCTTTAGTACCTGGCTCAGGTAGGTCTCTTCCCCTGTCTTTTCAACCCTGACCTTTAGAGAGCCTTCCATATTTATAGCACCGCCGATGACTTTTTCACCCTCTCCCTTCGGAACGGGCTTTGATTCTCCCGTTAGCATAGCTTCATTGAGGTGACTTGAGCCTTCTATTATCACACCGTCTGCAGGAACTTTTTCGCCAGGTTTTATGAGAACAACGTCACCGGGCTTGAGGTCAGAAACGTGAACCTCAACAACCTCACCATTTTTAATGAGGTTAGCGGTCGTGGGCATCAGTTTTACGAGTTCCTCAAGGGCCCGTGAAGCCCCCAAAACCGACTTCATCTCAATCCAGTGCCCCCACAGCATGACAACAATAAGGGTGGTCAGTTCCCAGAAAAATTCTTTACCACCAAAAACAAGGGTTGCAAGGCTGTATATAAAAGCAACGGAAATCGCTATACCTATAAGGGTCATCATTCCGGGTTTTCTTATCCTCAGCTCATCAGCCATTCCTCTCAGGAAAAAGAGTCCACCGTAAAAGAAAACTACCGTTGCCAGGAGGGGTGCTATTAAACCTCTTCCGGGAAATTCAGGCACTGTAAAACCAAGTAGCTCCTGAAGGCTTGGTGAGAAGATAACAACAAATATTGTTAAAATTGATGAAACTATAGCCTTCTTTTTAATTTCATCCATATGCATGTGATGTTCATGGCCCTTATGTTTCTTAACATCCGCTTTTTCCGCGTGCTGATGCATGTGTGATCCGCAGGAATGTTCCTTTCCATGCATGTGAGCCCCGCAAGAATGCTCGCCCTTCATATCAATCCCTCCTTAAATAATATCAGCTTCTTATCCCACCAGCCTTTAAATTAAGATTTCAAAACAGTATTTTCAAATTTTTAATTAACGTGATTTCCAATTAAAATTAACATAAAATTCACTAAAAATTTAAAGATTGCCTTTTCCACAAAACAGACGAAGTTAAAAGTATGAAAATGATCCAGATCATATCAGGAGGTGGCCAAGATGAAGAAAAAAGGATTACTTATCGCGGGTGCAGGGCTGTTGTTTGCCCCCTTTGCCATCAACCAGTATTACAATTCTATCTGTCCCGAACTTCCAAAAGAGGTAATTAAGGATTCAAGCGCAAGGGCACTCCCCAGCTTTGC
>JALTVH010000149.1:0-3721 GCA_027049085.1 Aquificaceae bacterium
TATTAAAACAAGATCCAAATATATTAAGGGAAGCTATTAATAAAACCTACGAAAAGTTGGAGAAAGAGCTTATTAAAAACGAGAATAGAAAAATCGGAGAGAATTTGGAAAAAATAATAAAAGAAATTGTTAAAAGTAGAGGCTTCAATGTGAAGCCTATTTACAGAGGAGGTGACTTAGAAATTTGGCCTGAAGATCAAGAAGGATGGGATAGTGGTTTAATTGAAATAACACCATATTTATTAGAGATAAAATTCACATCTGGCAATAAAGTACATCTCAGTAAAACTCAAGCTGATATGGCGCGTCAAAGAAAAGATAAATATATTGTATTAATTGTAGAAAATGTAAATAACCTCAGAGAAAAACTGAAAGAGATTGATAATAATTTTATTTCAAATGAGTTGATCGATGATGTAGTGAGGAATTCTCATATCATAGAAAATATATACACAAAACTTGGAGAACTACCAGATCCTGATGAAGTTGAACCTGATATTAACGGATATTGGATTAAAAAGAAGCTATGGGAGAATAAAAATAATATAGATAATTGGCTCCGGAAAAGTTTTGGTTGATCATATCAAGATAAGAGAGGGAGAGAACAAAAAGAGGGAAAATGAAGAATTATGGGAATCGTAGAGAGACTCAAGCAGTATATATGTAAAGTATACTACAGGAACAAGATTCCATCAAAAGTGAAAGCAAAAGCAGTTCTCCTATACCACTGGGGAGTGGCTCCGAGAAAAGTGGAGAGGTTCATAAAAGCTCTGGAGCTAAAACTGTATGTGGATGAAACGAAGATAAAAGGCAGAAGAAGACTTCATTACCTGCAGCTTACAGTAGACAGCAACAGCAGGCTGTGCTTTGTCTGTCTTTCACGACGACGGTATATCTGGACAACAAAGGTGGTGCTAAGTTCTAGCAAAGGGAAAGTGACCATGTCAACTTTTAACCTCCAAGAGGGTATAAAGGGTGATGAAAGAAGAGAGCCAGCTCCAAATAGTCTCATACCTGGCATTCCAGGGAAACCTCTTGTAAAACCTCCTCAGCCTGTGCTTTATAAAGAAGAACCACCTCTCCACCACATTTCTCTTACCAAAAGTCTCATGAACCCACTTTACCGGAAGCTTCCTGACTGCACTCACATACCAGGGACCCTTGTCAGTAGTGCATACCTTGGCTCTCGTGCTACTTAGCACCACTTGAGCTGTCCATGAGTCCCTCTTGGCTGTCAGACTTGCATACACAGGTCTGCCTCTCTCGTCCACCGCAAGCCAAAGGTAGTAAAACTTCCTTCGCTTCTTTATCTTCCTCTCATCCACATACACCCATAGTGCATAAGTGTATAAAGCTCTAAGCATCTTGCCCACTGAGTGGAACCATTCCCTGATCGCTTCTATGCTTACCCTGTAGCCCTCGTCTGAGAGGTATTTCTGAACGTCTCTTAGAGACATACCTCTGAAGTAGAGCAGGACTGCTTTTGCCTTGACACTTGAAGGAACTCTGTGCCAGTGGTAAACTTTATCAAGTAGTTCTCTTACAAAGCTTAGGGCGTTCATAGTTTACATTCTACCCCTCCACTTGGAGGGGTTCCCTTGCTTTTAAAAGTTGACATCCTCGGGAAAGTGATAACAACTGATAAAGGATGATTGTATAGGAGAGTATGCAGGGAACTTGGGCTTGAGTGGGGACATGAGACCTTCGGAAGGAGGAACGCTGTGGAAAGGTCTTTCTTTCCTATAAAGCATAGGTTAAAAGGCTTCTACAAGAGGTTTCCATGGAATGCTAAGTTTGAGACTATTTCAAGCTTCCTCAGAGCTTTTACCTTCCTCTACTACACTCTGAAAGGCTTATCTTGACATCTTCGCTTTGCAGTAGCTTTTCTACTAGATTATTTTGGCACATTTTTTGCAATTTTGCCAAACAGGAAGGTAAGGGGAGATGGTAAAGCAAAAACCATTACATCTCATAAAGGAGGTTTAAGATGGGATACGTAAAGCCTGAAGCTGTGGTGGAGCAGATGATCCAAGCGGGTGCCTACAAGGCGGGTTTGCCCACGAAGGACCTCCTGATAAGGGGCTTCTTGGCGGGAGCTTTGCTCGGTTACGCGGTCACGGTAGCCTTCTCCGCCATAGCCCAGTCGGAGATGAGAATAGTGGGGTCCCTCGTCTTTCCCCTCGGGTTCGTGATGATAGTTCTTCTGGGTCTCGAACTCGTCACGGGGAACTTCGCCCTGATACCTTTGGCTGTTCTCGAGAGGAAGACCACCTTCGGGAGGATGCTCTACAACTGGGGATGGGTATATGTGGGACACCTGATAGGGACATTCTTTTACGGGCTTCTCTTTTGGATATCCGCTACCAAGATGGGGGCTGTTCAGGACCCCACGGTTGGAAAGATGATAGCAAAAGTTGCTGAAGCTAACACCCTCGGTTATGCGAAGCTTGGCTTTTTGAACGGATGGACAGTCGCTATAGTAAAGGCTATCCTCTGCAACTGGATGGTTACGCTCGGTGCTGTTATGGCTATGGTAGCCCAGCATGTGATAGGGAAGATCGCAGCCATGTGGCTACCTATACTTACCTTCTTTGCCCTCGGATTCGAACACGCGGTCGTTAACATGTTCCTGATGCCGACGGGTATGCTCTTCGGTGCGAACATAACCCTCTTCGACTGGTGGTTCTGGAACCAGATACCGGTGACCATAGGGAATATTGTGGGCGGTCTCACATTTACCGGTCTTGCCCTCTACTTCACCCACAGGAGGAGGGAAGAGGTAAAGGAAGTGGAGGCTGCGGAGGAGGCAGCCTGAGATGGGAAAGGTCTACATAGTCGGAGGAGGTCCGGGAGATCCGGAGCTTCTCACGCTCAAGGCATACAGGGTCTTGAGGGAAGCGGACGTCGTCCTATACGATGCCTTGGTGAGCAAGGAGATCCTGGAGTTCACAAAACCAAGCTGTGTAAAGATATACGTTGGGAAGAGGGACGGGAGGCACTCCCTGCCTCAGGAGGAGATAAACGAGCTTCTTTTTAGGTTCTCTAAGGTTTACGACACGGTAGTCAGGCTAAAGGGAGGGGACCCGTCCGTTTTCGGGAGGGGAGGGGAGGAGCTTATATATCTTTCGGAGAGGGGTGTAGAGGTTGAGGTCGTCCCCGGCGTCACCTCAGCAATAGCTGGTCCCTTCTCCGCCTTTATCCCCGTCACCTACAGGGGTGTCTCCTCTTCCTTCGCGGTGGTCACGGGACACCCAAAGAGAGATGTGGATTGGTCAGCCTTCTCTGAGGTGGACACGCTCGTGGTTTTGATGGGTGTCAAGAACAGGAGGAAGATAGCGGGAGAGCTGATAAGGGCGGGGAGGGATCCGGAAGAACCCGTAGCTTTCATAGAGAGGGCGACAACTCAAGAACAGAGGGAGGTCTTCACGACCCTAAGGGAGCTTTCGGAGAACCCTCCCGAGGTGGAGCCTCCCGCTGTGATGGTGGTGGGGAGGGTTGTGGAGATAGGGAAAAAGGTGCTTCTCAGACATGGACACGCTCGCAAGAGCCTTTAAGAAGCTGACGAAGCTGAGGGAAAACTTAAAGGACCTTTCCCAAGAGGAGTCTTACGAAGTTTTCAAGGGAATACTCGAGGGAAAGGTCTCGGACGTCAAGACCTCCTCCTTCCTCACAGCCATGAGGGTAAAGGGTGAGACTCCCGAGGAGCTTCTCGGTGTTATAA